>NZ_JOGH01000149.1:0-13558 GCF_000721345.1 Kitasatospora sp. NRRL B-11411
GGGGGGCCCCGCCGGGGGTGGGCCGGGGGTGGCAGTGGTGCCCGTGCCCGTGCCCGTCCCCGTCCCCGTCTCCGTCCTCCCCTTGGTCGTCTCCCCCGCCGTGCCCCTTCCCGCCGTGGTCGCCCTGGCCCCCTTGGCCGTTCTGGTGGCCGTCCTGGTGGCCGTTCTGGTTCGCGTGGCCGTTGCCGCCCTGCGGGTGGAGCGGGACGCTGGCTCCGCCGCCGGCGTTCACCTCGACGTGCACGCCGGCGGCGTCGACCGAGGTGTGCACCTTGACGCAGATGTCGAGCCGGTGGTCGTCGGCGCGGGTGCGGGCGGCGGACGCGGCCTGGGTGGCGCCGGTGAGCACCGCGCAGACCACGGCGACGCCTGCCAGGGCCGCGGCGGTGCGGGCTCCGGTGCGGGCGCCGCCGCGGACCCGGGCGCGTAAGGCCGCCGCCTCCGTTCTGCCGCCCGCGGGCGGTCGGTCGTTGCGCTGCATGGGCGTGGTCCAACCTTCCGGTGGCTGTGCACGATGGGACGTGTGGACTGCGGGGCTGCCGGACCGTGGTGGACCGTGGTGGACCGTGGTGGACCGTGGTGGATCGCGGCCGATCCGGCCCGGAGCGCAGTCGAGGGCGCGTCGGAGGGATCCGGCCGTTGCCGCCCTGCGGGGGCAGCGGGTGCTGCTCCTGCAGAAACGGCTCGGCATGATCAATCCGACGCACCCTCAACGTGGTGCGCCGCCGTTTGGTTACGGCCGGCGGCAGCCGTCAGTGCGGGCCGCTCAGCGGTGCGCGATCTCCACGTTCTCCAGCACGCCGAGCGCGTCCGGGACCAGGATGGCCGCCGAGTAGTAGGCGGTGACCAGGTAGTTGATCACGGCCTTCTCGTCGATGCCCATGAAGCGGACCGACAGGCTGGGCTGGTACTCGTCCGGGATGCCGGTCTGGTGCAGGCCGATGACGCCCTGGTTGTCCTCGCCGGTGCGCAGCACCAGGATGGAGCTGGTGTTCTCCGGGGTGATCGGGATCTTGTTGCAGGGCAGGATCGGGACGCCGCGCCAGGCCGGGACCTTGTGGCCCTGCATGTCGACGGTGTCGGGGTACAGGCCGCGGGCGTTGAACTCCCGGCCGAGGGCGGCGATCGCCTTCGGGTGGGCCAGGAAGAACTCGGAGTCGCGGCGGCGGCTGAGCAGCTCGTCCAGGTCGTCGGGGGTGGCCGGGCCGGAGTGGGTCTGGATGCGCTGGTTGAAGGCGCAGTTGGCGAGCAGGCCGAAGTCCCGGTTGTTGATCAGCTCGTGCTCCTGGCGCTCGCGCAGCGCCTCCACGGTGAGCTTGAGCTGCTGCTCGATCTGGTTCATCGGCTGGTTGTACAGGTCCGCGACGCGGGAGTGGACCCGGAGCACGGTCTGCGCGATGGAGAGCTCGTACTCGCGCGGCTTGAGCTCGTAGTCGACGAACGCGGTGGGCAGCAGGTGCTCGCCCTCGTGGCCGGCCGACATGGCGATCTCGGCCTCGCCGAGCTCGTTCTGCCGCTGGAGCGGGAGGCTGGCGAAGTCGCGGATGTGGGCCTGGAGGCTCTCGGACTGGGCGAGCACGGCCTCGAAGTCGGCCCGGCTGAGGGTCAGCAGGGTGCCGGGGGTCTTGGCGGTGGCGGTGTAGTCCCAGGTCGCGTCGGCGTCGAGCAGGGCGTTCTCGCCGAACCGGTCGCCGTCGCCGAGCACGCCGACCACCGCGTCGTCGCCGTACTTGCCGGTGGAGACCTGGTTGATCTTGCCGTGCGCGACCAGGTGGATCTTGTCGGACGCGGTGCCGCGCTCGACCAGCACCTCGCCGGCCCGGAACTCGCGCTGCTGGCAGCGGTCGGCCAGGGCGGTGAGGACGTCGTCGTCCTCGTAGCCGCGCAGCAGGGCGAGTTCGCCGAGCTCCCGGGGGATCACCCGGACGTTGCTGCCGGTCTGGATGAATTCGATCCGGCCGTCGCCGACCGTGTAGGTCAGCCGGCGGTTGACCCGGTAGGTGCCACCGGAGGTCTGCGTCCACGGCAGCATCCGCAGCAGCCAGCGGGAGGTGATCTCCTGCATCTGCGGCGCGGACTTGGTGGTGGTCGCCAGGTTGCGGGCCGCGGCGGTGGTGAGGCTGGTCTGCTGGCGCTGGGCCTGCTGAGTCTCCGGGCTGCTGTCCACGGACATCGGGCCGGGCTCTCCTTCGTCTCGCACGGGACCTGACGCATCGTCAGATCCGTGGGTGTGTTGGTGCTCTGAGGGGGTACGGGTAAAGAAAGGGGAAAGTGTCGGCGGAGTCGAGAAGTGCGCTGTTCGCCGCACTCGCTGCCGCGCTCACCGCCGCCTCCGGAACACTAGATCGTTCCGGCCCCCGCAACGCCCGTGCGGCCCCCTCGTGCACCCGATTAGGTGAACCTCGGCCCGCGGAGGATTGGCGGTGCCGACCGCGGGCCATGCGGTCGCGCCACCCCTCGGGCCACCCCCCTGACCACCCCGGACCGCACCCCCGCCTGCGCCGCTGCCTGCGCCGGTGCCCGTTCGGGTGCCGGACGCGCGAACGCCCCCGGCGGGCGGGGGCGTTCGGGAGCTCGGGAGGGGCGCGCACCGGCGGGGCGGTCTGCTGCCGACCGCCGGGCGCGCGCCCCGTCCGCTACAGCAGCGGCCCGGTCACCGGCAGCACCACCTGGCACGGCACCGCCCGCGGGTGCGCCGGGTCCAGCGCGTTCAGCACGTCCGTCAGCGCCACCGGGTCGTAGCCGATCTCCAGGTGGTCGGTGGCGTCCAGCCCGCACTGGTCCTGGACCAGGATGTTGGTGACGTGCGGGCCGGGCGGGAGGAAGGAGTTGGTGTACGGGGTGACCACCTCGTCGTACTCGGTGGCGATCACGGTGTACTCGACGCCGGGCACCGTCCCGCCGCCGGCGTTCAGCGCGGTAAGGAACGGCGAGCCGATCTCCTGCTCCACGCAGGCCTGGCAGGGGACGGAGAGGAAGTCGTTGGCGGGCTCCAGGATGCCCAGCCTGCGGCCGAGTTCGGTGATGCCGTCCAGGGTGGTGCCGTAGTTGCTGGGGGCCAGCGCGACCAGCTTGCCGACCTTCGCCGCGCCGCCGAGGTTCTTCAGGTAGTAGCGCGGCAGCATCCCGCCCTGCGAGTGCCCGACCACGTCGACCTTGGCGGCGCCGGTCGCGGCCAGCACCCGGTCGACGAACGCGGCCATCGTCCGCGCCCCGTCGGCGATCGACCCGGTGCCCTGGATCGGTGAACCCGCGCTCGGGCCGCCGTAGTTGAAGGCGTAGACGCAGTAGCCCTGATTGGCCAGCAGCGGGGCCGCGCCGCCCCAGTTGTCGTTCTGGTTCTCCAGCGTGCCGTGCACCAGCACCACCGGGTCCGGGTGGGCCGCGGACGGCCGGCAGGACCAGTCGTTGGCGCCGTCCGGGCTGCTCCCGGGGAAGAAGAAGCCCTTGACGAAGCCGATCGAGAAGTGGGTCTCCACCGGCCGGCTCCCGCTCGCCGCCGCGGGCTGGGTCCCGGCGGCCAGCAGTCCCGCCGCCGCCAGGGCCGCGAGCAGTGCCACCCGTACGCTGTTTCTCCGCATTCCGCACACCTTCCGCTTCGTCGTCAGCGCCGTCGTCCACGGCGTCTCCGCGCCGTGGTCCGCGGTGCGGGCCGCACCGTGGTCCGTTTCGGTCGTGCCGTCGTCCGTTTCGGGCCGCACCGTGGTCCGTTTCGGTCCGTGCCGTGGTCCGTTTCTGGCCGTGCCGTCGTCCGTTTCGGTCCGCACCTTCGCCCGTGCCGCCGCCGGAATTCCCCCGGGGGCGCCGGGCTTTCCCCGGGTCGCCATGAAGCTAGGATCGGCCTGACCCGCCGTCAACACGCGGGGCGCGTGTCGGGGGAAAGTCCATCCGCGGGTGCCAGGAATTCCGTCCCCCCTCCGGCGGAACTGTCACCGGCGTCACTGTTTCCGCCCGCGCCGGGCGCCGTGACGGGCCGCAAGCTTGCGCCGAACCTATTGACCGGCGGGTAACCCCGCCGCATACTCCCCCTGTCCCGACGGCACCGGCCGCGCCTCCGCCGGATCGCCGGCGGGCCCGGACGGACGGATTATCGCTACGTGGAGGAGCGGAATTGGGCGGACCGTGGGAGGCGCTTCCCCGCGATTTCTCCACCGAACTCAGAGCCGAACAGCAATCCCTCGCGGCCGAGATCATCCGGGAGATCAGATCCGCCGTCCCGGAATTCTCCCGGCCGCTCTCCGGGCAATTCGGCACCGGAATCCAGCAGGGCGTGGAGACCGCGCTGGCCGAGTTCACCGACCGGGTCGCGGGGCTGCCCGCGCCCGGCCCGCGCCAGTTGCGGGTGTACCGCTCGCTCGGCCGCGGCGAGCTCTCCGAGGGGCGCAGCCTGGACGCCCTGCAGGCCGCGTTCCGGCTCGGTGCCCGGATCGCCTGGCGCCGGTACGCCCGGGTGGCCCGCCGCCGCGGGCTGGCCGCGGAGCAGTTGGTCACGCTGGCCGAGGCGGTGTTCGCGCACATCGACGAGGTCGCCGCGGCCAGCGTGCAGGGCTACGTGGACGCCCGCACCGACCGGGCCGGTGCGCTCGGCCGGGCCCGCCACCGGCTGCACGACCTGCTGCTGGCGGGCGCCGACCCGGCCGAACTCGCCGCCGCCGCCCGGCTCGCGGACTGGCCGCTGCCCGCGCAGGTCGCCGCCGTCTCGCTCGACCCGCGCCCCGCGCCCCGGCCGCCCGGCCCGCCCCCGGCCCGGCTGCCCGAGCACGTGCTGGCCGGCCTGGACGTCCCGCAGCCGCACCTGCTGCTGCCCGACCCGGCCGCGCTGCTGACCGACCCCCAGCTCGCGGCCGCGCTGCACGGGCGCGGCGCGGTGATCGGCCCGGTGGTGCCGCCCGCGCTGGCCGCGCAGTCGCTGCGCTGGGCCCGGCTGGTCCGGGCGTCCCTGCCGGAGCCGCCGCAGCGGCCGGTCGACTGCCGCGAGCGCTACGCGGACCTGCTGCTGCTCACCGACCCCGCGCTGGTCCGGCTGATCGCCGACCGCCGCCTGGCCCCGCTCGCGCCGCTCACCCCCAAGCAGCGCGACCGCCTCGCCGCCACCCTGCTCGCCTGGCTGCAGACCGGCCGCGGCACCGCCCCCGAGGTCGCCGCCCGGCTCGGCATCCACCCGCAGACCGCCCGCCAGCGCCTGCACCGCGTCCACCAGCTCTTCGGCCCCGCCCTCGCCTCCCCCGACACCCGCCTCGAACTCGAGATCGCCCTGCGCGCCACCTCCTCCGCCCCCGCCCCCGTGCCCGTGCCCGGCGTCGTCCGTTCGTCGGCGCAGCACTAGCATCGGCCCGGTCGACGCAACGGGAGGGGTCGCAGGATGCTGAACGGACTGGACGGGCTCGGTTCGCTGGACGTGCTCGGTTCGCTGGACGGGCCGGGCGGGCTGGACGAGGTGTGCGGGCGGGTGCTGGCGGAGACCGGCTGCCCGTCGGTGAGCGTGGCCGTGGCGGCGGGCGAGGAGCTGGTGCTGGCCCGGGCGTACGGGTGGGCGGACGTCGCGGCGGGGCGGGCAGCCACGCCCGGGACGGCGTACGGGCTGGCCTCGACGACCAAGGCGTTCACGGCGCTCGCGGTCTGCCTGGCCGCGGACCGGGGCCTGCTGGACCTGGACGCGCCGCTGCCGGCCGGGTTCGGCCGGACGGCGCCGACGCCGCGTCAACTGCTGCAGCACCGGGGCGGGTTCCCGTCGTACTACGACTTCGCCTACTCCGTCCCGGGCTCCTCGGACGCCCCCGGGGACGCGGTCGACATCGAGCACTACCGCCGTCAACTGCACGAGCCGGGAGCCGAGTTCGAGTACGCCAACCTCGGCTACCAGGAGCTGGCCCGGCTGCTGGAGGCCGTCACCGGGCGGGAGTTGGGCGCGCTGCTGCGGGAGTGGGTCGCCGAGCCGCTCGGGCTGGCGGGCTTCGCCTTCGGGCCGGTCCACCCGGGGCCGGCGCCGTCCGCGGTGCGGTACACGCCGGACGGGCGGGCGTACCCGCCGTGCCGCACCGGGCACCCGGCGGCGACCTCCGGCTGGGCGACGGCCGGGGACGTCGCGCTGTTCGCCCGCCGGGCCCTGGGGTTGCTGAAGCCGGAGACCGCCGCGGCCGTCCACGACGCGCCCGCGATCTTCGCCCCGGCGAGCCTCGGCTACGGGCTGGGCCGGGTCGTCCAGCGGACGCCGGACGGGTCGGTGATCGGCAGTCACGGCGGCGGGATGGGCGGCGTCGCCGCGATGATGCTCGACCTGCCCGGGCGCGGGCTGTCGCTGGCCGTCCTGGCCAACTCCACCGACAAGACCGCCCGCAACGCCGTGGTCGAGTACCTGACGGGCGTGCTGGCCCCCGAGTTCGACCCCCGGCACTTCGCCCCGGCGGTCGAACCCGCCCTGCCCTTCGCCCTGCCCCCGGGCAGCTGGTCCGGCCGGATCACCGCCCACGACACCACCGTCCCGCTCGGCCTCACCGTCCGGCCCGACGGCCTGGTCGAAGTCCGGCTGGCCGACCACCCGCCGGTCACCGTCCCGGCCCTCGCCTCCGCCCGCTGGGACGTCCGCCTCGACACCCCGCTGCAACTGCCCACCCCCGACGCCCGGCTGGCCGGCCCCGCCACCGGCTTCGAACTGCGGCTGCGGGAGGGCGACTTGACCGGCCGGGCGGTCGCCTACAAGAGCGGCGACCGCGAGGGCTTCCTCGGCTCCTACCTCCCGCACCCCTGCGAGCTGCGCCGCGACCGCTGAGCCCGGCCCGGCCTCCTCTCCGGGGCTACCGGGTTACCGGGCTACCGGGCCGCGGCCCGGTCGTCCTCGCCGCGGAAGAACGCGGCGATCCGGGGCGCCCCGGCCGGGGAGGTGATCATCTCCAGGATCCGGGCCGATTCGGCGGCGACCCGGGCGGTGCGGGTGAACATCTCCTCCTCGTAGGCGCGCAGGGCGGCGTCCGGGTCGTCGGGGGTGGCGGCGAGTGCGGTGGCGAGCTCCAGGGCGTCGCGCATCGCGGCGTTGGCGCCGTGGCCGACGGGGGGCATCAGGTGGGCGGCGTCGCCGAGCAGGGTGAGGCCGGGGCGGTGCGGCCAGCGGAGGCCGACCGGGAGGGCGGTGAGGGTCCGGGGCGTGATCGGGCCGGTGCAGGCGGCGATCAGGGCGCGGCACTCGGGCGTCCAGTCGGCGAACAGCGGGAGCAGCGCGGCCCGGGCGGCGTCGGGGTCCTCGAACGGGATGCCGCAGGTGGTGAGCCAGTCGGGGGCCCGGTGGGCGGGGCCGTAGAAGGTCAGGCCGATCCGGGCGGAGCCGTCGCTGCAGCGCTGGGCGACCAGTGAGTGGCCGTCGCCGACCACCCAGTAGCTGCCGCGGCCGACGACGGCGGCGAGGTCGGGGCGGGTGCGGTCGAGGTCGGGGATCGCGCCCTCGACGGTGTTGACGCCGAGGTGCCGCGGGACGGCGTCGGTGAGCAGCGGCCGGAGCCGGGAGTGCGCGCCGTCCGCGCCGATCACCGTCCGGTGCCCGGCCCGGCTGCCGTCGGCGAACTCCAGCTGCCAGCCGTCGTCGCCGTCGCCGGGGGTCGCGGTGCGCAGGGCGCGGCCCCAGGCGACGGTTCCGGACGGGAGGGAGTCGAGCAGCAGGTCGCGCAGGTCGGTGCGGTCGATCTCGGGGCGGAGCGCGGGCGAGTCGTCCGGGGTGTCGTCGCGGTGCAGGACGGTGCCGGTGTGGTCGAGCAGCAACATGTCCTCCCCCTCCGGGCGGGCGTGCCGGCGGAACGCCTCCGTCAGGCCGGCCGCGCGCAGGGCGCGCTGCCCGGTGTCGGCGTGCAGGTCGAGCGTGCCGCCCTGGGTGCGGGCCGCCCGCCCGGCGTCGCGTTCGTACACCGTGACGCGGACGCCGCGCATGGTGAGCAGCCGGGCCAGCGTCAGCCCGCCCGGTCCGCCCCCGACGATCGCCACGTCCGCCGCGCTCGTCCCGCTCGTCTCGTTGGCCTTGTCCGTCGTTTTCGTCGTGTTCGCCATCTGCTGCCGTCCCCCTCGTCCGCCCGACCCTTCGATACACCGTATCGACTCGATACACTGTATCGCAACGACTCCCCGTATCGTGTTCCCGCACACCGCCCGCACCGCCTCGCGCCACCGAACGGAGACCGCCCCCATGACGCCCCGTCACGATGCCGACTCCGGGTCCGTCACCGGGTCCACCGCCGGGTCCACCGCCGGATCCGGGCCGGTCTGGGAGCGTCCGGAGCCGCCGGCCCGGCCGACGCCGGGGCCGCTGAGCCGGGCGCTGATCGTCGGGGCGGCGCTCGAACTGGCCGATGCCGACGGGCTGGAGGGCGTGTCGATGCGCCGGGTCGCGGCGGCCCTGGAGGTCGGCCCGATGCGCCTGTACGGGTACGTGGAGACCAAGGCCGAGCTGCTGGAGCTGATGGTGGACGCGGTGTACGCCGAGATCGCCCCCGGCCCGGCCGGTGTCCGCCCCGCGCCGCCGGAGCAGTGGCGGCAGCAGCTGCGCACCATCGCCGGACGGCACCGGGCGGCCGCCCTGCGCCACGAGTGGTTCACCCAACTGCTGGGCGGACGCCCGCACTTGGGTCCGAACGCGCTGGCCGCGCTGGAATCCGTGCTGGCCGCCGTCCGCGGCATCCCGGGCTTCGCCGGGCGGCCGACGCTGGTGCAGCAGGCGGCGGGCGTGTTCCACGCCTACCTGGCGGGCCGGCTGCGGGTGGAGGTGGCGCAGCGCCAGGAGGAGCGGACCGAGGGGTACTCGGACGCCGACTGGCAGCGCGCGATGGGCCCCTACCTGGTACGCGTCCTGGCGGCGGGGCGGCACCCGGCGCTGGCGGAGGTGATGGCCGAGGCCGAACACCTGCCCCGGGGCGAGGAGTTCGCGGCCGGGCTGGAGCTCGTCCTGGACGGGATCGCCGCACAGGTGTCCTGATCCGCGGCCCGGATCGAACGCCCCCGCGAACGTCCCCGGCCAACGCCGCCCCGCGACCGCCGCGCTCCGGCCATTCCCCGCCCCGCCCGCACCGTGGCGGAACTTCCGCTTGCCGAACGGAATCCGCCCCCGCGACCCTGGTGCACGCTGCCCCGCCGCCCCGTCCCGCCCCGCTGTCCGGCCGGGACGGGGCCGCCCGGGCCCGCGCCCCGTCCCGCCACCGCCGTCACCCCCTGGAGGGCTGCCGTGCCCCGTACCGGACGTGCCACCACTCTCGCCGCCCTGGCCGCCCTGTCGGCCCTCCTGCTCGGCAGCACCTCACCCGCCGCGCAGGCCGCCCCGGCCGCGCTCGCCACCATCAACTGCACCGGCTGGACGTACACCACGTACAGCCCGGGGCTGACCCACACCGTGCGGCCGACCACCGTGACGGTCGACGGCAACCTGAACGTGACCGGCCCGCACAGCCCCACCGGCAGTTGCCTGGCCGTCGGCTCGACCGCGAGCGCCGGGGAGCGGAACGTCACCGCGCTGCTGGAGCTGAGCTGCGACCAACTGCTCACCGAGACCGGCGTGGAGACCGTCCACTGGAACAACGGCACCAGCAGCAGCTTCCCGTTCACCGCGACGGTGGCCCGCGGCCTGGCCACCACCGTGATCACCGAGACCGGCACCGTCACCTCGGGCGAGTTCCTCGGCGGCGCGGTGGTCGAGACCTTCACCGCCCCCAACCTGGACCTGCTCGCCTGCGACAGCCCCGCCGGCGCGACCACCCTGAACTTCGCCACCGTCCTGACCGTCCTCTGACCCCGCCGCCACTCGTACCCCCGGCTCGTCGGCCCGTCGGCCCGTCGGCCCGTCGTCCGCCCGGCCCGTGGCAGGATGATCCCTTCCCCGGCGGCGGACCAGGAGGTGGCGGGGCGTGGACGGAGCGCGGCGGGAGCGGCTGCGGGCGGCGGCGATCCGGTGGGCGGTGCTGGTGATCGGGCTGGTGGTGCTGCTGTCGGGGGTCGGTTACGCGATGCCGGGGTGGGCGGTGGCGCACGGGGCCGGGGACCGGGGGGTGTTCACGGTGACCCGGGAGGCGGTGGACTGCGGCCGGTGCGTGGTGGAGGGGACGTTCACCCCGGACGACCCGGCCCGGCCCGCGCTGACCCGGGCGAACGTGATGGGCCACCTGCCGGCCGCCCGGCTCGGCGAGCAGTCGCCCGCGGTGGGCTACCAGGGCGCGGTCTACCCGCCGGGCGGCGACGGCGCCTGGCAACGCGGCGCGGCCCTCGCGGGCGCCGGGCTGGCCGCCCTGCTGCTGTGGACGTGGCTGGTGCTCCGCCACCGCCGGCCCTCACCGGCCACCACCCGACCGGACGCCTGACCGCCTGCTTGCCTGAACGCCTGACCGCCTGACCGGACGCCGCCGCCCGGGGCTCGCGGTGGAGTCCCGGGCGGCGGCACCTGACGAACCGGCGTACGACCGGTGGCCGTTCAGACGTTCAGACGCTCAGAGGTCGAAGGAGACCAGCCGTTCCAGTACCGGCAGGGCCGCCATCAGCGTCCGGCGTTCCGGTTCGGTGAGTGCGGCGGTGCGGCGGGCCAGCAGTTCGGAGCGGCGGCGGCGGATGTGGGCGAGCAACTCGACGCCCTCCGGGGCGAGTTCGACCAGGGCGGAGCGGCCGTCACTGGGGTCGGGGACGCGGTTGACCAGCCGGGCTTCGACCAGCGAGGCGACGGTGCGGGTCAGCGACGGGGCCGCGACCCGTTCCATCGCGGCGAGTTCGCCGAGCCGGACCGGGCCGTGCTCTTCGATCCGGGCCAGCGCGGACTGCTGGGCGAAGGTGAACTCCTGCCGGTCGGAGGCCTGCATGAGGTGCCGGTTGAGGCGGGCGATCACCAGCCGCAACCGCGCCACCTCCGCCGGATCGAGCCCGCCCTCACCGACATCGCCCTCACCGACGCCGTCCCGGCCCTCGTCGTCCCGGCCCACCGCCGAACTCCCCTGCCGCGCCGTCTCGTTCATCTCACGCCGCTCCCCGGGACACCGCGGGGTCCCCGTCCGGCGCGGCGGCCGCGCCGCCCTCGCCACCGGGGTCGGCCGGGGCGGCCTTCGGGCCGCGCAGCAGCGAGGCCAGGGCGGCGACCAGGGACATGGCGATGGCGAGCGAGAAGACCACCATCAGGCCGTCGTGGAACGGGCCGGAGATCAGGTGCGGGAAGAACTCCCGTCCGGTGAGGGTCTGCGCGTTGGCGGCGGGCAGGCCGGAGAGCACCTGCGGGCCGAGCAGTTCGTGGATCGGGTTGTAGCCGAGGAAGGCCGCGAACAGCGTGCCGACGGGCGGCAGTTGGGCCACCGCGTGGGCGTCGGTCGGGGAGACGCCCTGGCCGGTGAGGCCGTCGGTGAGGGTCTGCGGGAGCGAGCCGGCCAGGCCGGCCACCATCAGCGAGAAGAACACGCCGATGGAGAGCACCATGCCGGCGTTCTGGAAGGTCGCCCGCATGCCGGACGCGGCGCCGCGGTCGGCGGCCGGCACGCTGGACATCACCAGCGCGGTGTTGGGTGCGGCGAACAGTCCGCCGCCGAGGCCGTTGAGGAACACCAGCAGAGCAAACCACACGTAGCCGAAGTCGGTGGGCAGCACCAGCAGCCCGGCGAACGAGGCGGCCATCACGACCAGGCCGCCGGCCGCGAACAGGCGGGCGCCGAAGCGGTCGGAGAGGTGACCGGCGATCGGTCCGGCGGCGAGGAAGCCGACGGTCAACGGCACCAGGTAGATGCCCGCCCAGAGCGGGGTCTGCTCGTACTCGTAGCCGTGCAGCGGCAGCCAGATGCCCTGCAGCCAGACGATCAGCATGAACTGCAGGCCGCCGCGGGCGATCGAGCCGAGCAGCGTCGCCAGGTTTCCGCCCGCGAACACCGGGTCGCGGAACAGGCGCAGCGGGAACATCGGTTCGGCGACCTTCGTCTCGATCACGCAGAACGCGACCAGCACGGCCGCGCCGCCGATCAGGCCGGTGAGCACCCAGGGGTTGGTCCAGCCCATGGTGTGGCCGCCGTACGGCTGGATGCCGTAGGTGATCGCGGCGAGCAGCGCGGTGAGGCCGACGGCGAAGCTGATGTTGCCCCACCAGTCGATCCGCCCGGGGCGGCGGATGCCGGTCTCGTGCAGCGAGCGGTAGGCCCAGAGGGTGCCGATGATGCCGATCGGGACGTTCACCCAGAAGATCGAGCGCCAGTTCCACTCGGCGAGGACGCCGCCGAGGACCAGGCCGATGAACGAGCCGGCGATCGCGGCGACCATGTTGACGCCGAGCGCCATGCCGCGCTGCCGGGCCGGGAAGGCGTCGGTGATGATGGCCGCGGAGTTCGCCATCAGCATGGCGCCGCCGACGGCCTGCACCACCCGCCAGCCGATCAGCCAGAGCGCGCCCCCGCCGCCGCCCATCGGGTCGAGCGAGAGGATCACCGAGGTGATCGTGAAGATCAGGAAGCCCGCGTTGTAGATCCGGACCCGGCCCCAGATGTCGCCGAGCCGTCCGAGCGTCACCACCAGCACCGCCGTGACCAGCATGTAGCCCATCAGCATCCACAGCAGGTAGCTGACGTTGCCGGGCTCCAGCGGGTTGAGGTGGATGCCGTTGAAGATCGCGGGCAGCGAGATCAGCACGATCGAGGAGTTGATCGTGGCGATCAGCATGCCGAGGGTGGTGTTGGACAGCGCCACCCACTTGTAGCGCGGGTGTTCCGCGCCGATCCACCGTTTCTTCGTGTCCACGTCCGCCATCTCCTGCCCACCCCTTGGGAAGCCGTGATGATAGTTAGCTGATGTGAACTAAATTACTGCGCGGACCCCCGCCCCGGCCAGTCGTCCCGGATGCCGGACACGGGGCGGGCAGGAGCGAAGGTGGTGCGACGAGCGGGAGTTGACGGGCCGTCAGTAAAGCTTTGACAAAGCCTCGCCCGGGACGGGTTCGCGCGTTCGCCCCAGCGGCTCTCCTGGTCGGCGAGGCAGACAGACAGGCAGACAGACAGACAGGCTCGCACGCGGACGGGCGGGCGGATCAGGGCGGAGAGGTGGGCTCACGTGTCCAGCGGGAACGAGTTCAGTGTCTACGGTCGGCTGACCGCGCTACCAGGTCGGCGTGACGACCTGATCGCCGTGCTCCTGGAGGGGCTGCGCGCCGGCGGCGACGCCGGCGGCCTGCTCGCCTACAGCATCAACACGGCCTTCGACGACCCGGACACGGTCTGGCTGACCCAGCTGTGGACCGACCAGGAAGCCCACGACGCGACCACCCGTTCCGAACCCGTCGCGGCGGCGACCCGCCGGATCGCCCCACTGCTGGCCCGGCAGCCCGAGGGCTCCTACGGTCGCGCCGTCCACGTCGGAAGCCGGGCCGCCGATTCCTGACCCCCGCCCGGCGGGCCTTCGCCCGGTGCTTCGGGCCCCGCGGCCTCGTGCTGCCGCGCTCCTCCCGGTACCGGGCAGTCCGCCGCCCGGTGGACACCTCGTACTAGGGCGTGTATCTGGTTGTGATCAATTTGCGGGTTTCGCTCTCGTGGTGGCCCTTGGTTCGGTAGATCGTGTGGTGTGACGCGAGTGCAACTGACAG
>NZ_JOGH01000150.1:0-13463 GCF_000721345.1 Kitasatospora sp. NRRL B-11411
CCCACCCACCCCCGCCCCCGAACGTTCCGCCACCCGTCGACCGGCGTTCGGCCCGCCGACGCCTCGCCACCGCCCCCCACTCATGCTCGAAACTGCGCGAAACCCGATATGATCGCGCAGATTCACTCACACCTCTCGCTGTTCGCCCCGGCCGGCGAACCGCGACGACCACCCTGGGGGCGTCCGCCGTGATCCTCACCGTCACACCCAATCCGGCGCTGGACGTCACCTACACCGTCCCCGGGTTCCGACCGCACACCAGCCACCGGGTCACCGAGGCGGCCGCCCAGGCGGGCGGCAAGGGCGTCAACGTGGCCCGGGTGCTCACCGCACTGGGCCGCCCCGCCCGCTGCGTCCTGCCGCTCGGCGGCCCCACCGGCGACGCCGTCCGCGCCGACCTGGCCGCCGCCGGACTCGACCACGCCGAAGTGCCGATCGGCGGCGACACCCGACGCACCGTCACCATCGCGGACGGCACCGACGCCACCGTCCTCAACGAACCCGGCCCCGCCCTGACCCCCGCCGAATGGGACGCCCTGCTCGACGAGACCGCCCGCCACCTCCCGCAGGCCGCCGTCCTGGTCCTCTCCGGCAGCCTCCCGCCCGGCGCCCCCACCGACGGCTACGGCCAACTCGTCGCCCTGGGACGCCGGTTCGACCTCCCCGTGGTCCTCGACGCGGACGGCCCGGCCCTGCTCGCCGCCCTCCCCGCCCGCCCCACCGTGATCAAACCGAACGCCGCCGAACTCACCGCCGCCACCGGCCTCCCCGACCCCCGCGGCGCCGCCCGGGTCCTGCTCCGCCGCGGCGCCGAATCCGTCCTCGCCTCCCTCGGCCCCGCCGGCCTGCTCGCCGTCGACCCCCACGGCACCTGGCGCTGCGCCCCACCCGCCCCCGTCCCCGGCAACCCCACCGGCGCAGGCGACGCCACCGTCGCCGCCCTGGCCGCCGGCCTCTCCGGCAACGCCGGCTGGCCCGCCATCCTCCCCGACGCCGTAGCCCTCTCCGCCGCCACCGTCCACCACCCCCGCGCCGGCCACTTCCACACCCCCACCTACCACCACCTCCGCGCCACCCTCACCGCCACCCGCCTCGACCACACCACCTCCCTCACCCCCTGACCCCGCACTGACCCGAAGCCGCACCTGCGACACCGGCTTCAGGAGAGCCGTGCTCACCCGAAGCGCATCCGCCGCACCCCGGGAACCTCTCAACTCCCGCTCCTCACCGGCCCGTCCGGGCCCGCCGCATGGCATCGTTCGTCCCGTGACCACGACGACCACCCACGTCTACGGCCCCGAGCGCAAGGCCGTCGACGTCCACCGCCCCGACGGCCCGGCCGGGCCGCGGCCCGTCGTGCTGCTCTGGCACGGCCGCGGGCCCGACGAGCGGGAGGTGCTCGCTCCGTTGGGCCGGGCCGCCGCCGCGCTCGGGGTGCTGGTCGTCGTACCGGACTGGCGCTCCGACGCGGCCGACGGCGGGCGGGGGCACCTGCTGGCCTCGGCCGGATTCGCCCGGGAACTGGCCGGGCCCGCACCGCTGGTGCTGGCCGGGTGGTCGATGGGCGCCCGGGCCGCCGTCGCCGTCGCGCTCGGCCCCGGCGCGTTCGACGGGTTCCGGCCGCACGCGGTGGTGGCGCTGGCGGGCTCGTACGCCACCGCGGCCGCGAGCACCGGGACCGTCCCGCTGGACGACCTGCGCACCGCCGCCCGCGACGTCCCCGTCCACCTGCTGCACGGCACCGCCGACACCGTCGTGCCCGCCGAACGCTCCCGCGATCTGCACGCCGCCCTGCGGGCCCGGTCCCACCCCGCCACCCACCGCGAACTGCCCACCGACCACGCCGGGTTGGTCCTCACCGCCTACTCCCCCGCCGCCGACCGCTGCCTGCCCACCACCGCCCCGCACGCCCTCGCCGCCGGCCGGGCCGCCGCCCAGGCCCTGGCTGCCGCGGCCCGCTGATTGCGGTGCGGGGCGGGCGGATCGCTCGGACGACGGCCGCCATGGTCCTGGACGACCGGGCCGGGCGCGGCGGGCTGATCGGACTCGGTGGCGGCGGGGAGGTGTGGTGCGCGGACAGCGGGGGTGGCGGGCCGGCGCTGGTGCTGCCGCATCCGGGGGTGGGGGATTCGCGGGTGTGGGACGCGGTGCTGCCGGGGCTGCTCGGGCGGTTGCGGGTGGTGCGGTACGACGTGCGCGGGTACGGGCGCGGCTGCGTTCGGTCGCGCCGGCCCGGCCGGCGGAGGACGTGCGCCGGCTCCCCGGCCCGCCGGTGTTCGACCGGCTCGGCGCACTCGCGGGCCTGCCCGCCCGGTGCTGGGCGGCGGCCTGGACCTGCCGCCCGCCGTCGACTGCGCGGAGCGCACCGCCGAGCGGCTGGGCTGCGAACTGCTCCGGCTCCCGGGCCTCGACCGCCTGCTGCCGCTGCGCGCCCCCGCGGAGGTCGCCTGAAGACAGTACGGCGGCCCCCGCCTCCGAGCCGCCGACCTGCGCGTTCCGGTAGCCTGGCCAGTCCGACAAGTCACCCCGAGTCGGACATGTCAGGAGGTGCGCGCCGTGGCTGCCGTCCCGTCCCCGTCGCAGGTGGTGGCCGCCGTGGACCTCGGCGGGACGAAGACCGCCGGTGCGATCGTCACCGGTGGCGGCGAGTTGCTGGCCCGGACCGAGCGGCCGACGGCGGCGGGCGGGGACGCCGAGGCGGTGTTCGCGGGTGTCGCGGGCGTCCTGGACGAGCTCGCCCGGCATCCGGCCTGGCCGGTCGTCACGGCGGTCGGGGTGGGCAGCGCGGGGCCCGTCGACACCGCGGCGGGCACGGTCTCCCCGGTCAACATCCCGTCCTGGCGCGGTTTTCCGCTGGCCCGGCGGATCGCGGAGCGCACCGCGCTGCCGGTGCGCCTGCTGGGCGACGGGGTCGCGCTGGCCGAGGCCGAGCACTGGCTGGGCGCCGCCGCCGGTTACCGTGACGCGCTCTGCATGGTGGTCTCCACCGGTGTCGGCGGCGGCCTGGTGCTGGGCGGCCGGGTCCATCCCGGCCCGAGCGGGAACGCCGGGCACATCGGCCACCTGAGCGTCCAGTGGGACGGCGAGCCCTGCCCGTGCGGCGGGCACGGCTGCCTGGAGGGGCTGGCCAGCGGACCGGCGATCGTCCGCCGCGCCCTCGCCGCCGGCTGGCGTCCCGTCGACGGCACTCCCCGCACCGCCCGCGCGGTCGCCGACGCGGCCCGCGGCGGCGACCGGGCCGCCCGCACCGCCTTCGACCTCGCCGCCCGGGCCCTGGCCGCCGCGATCGCCGGCACCGCCGCCCTGGTCGAGCTCCAGGCCGTGGTGATCGGCGGCGGCGTCGCCCAGTCCGGCCCGCTGCTACTGGACCCGCTCGCCCGCCACCTCCCCGACTACGCCGGCCTGCCCTTCACCCACGGCATCGCCGTCCACCCCGCCCGTTTCGGCCCGGACGCCGGCCTGGTCGGCGCGGCGGCAGCGGCCCTGCGCGCCCAGCGGTGAGAGCCCCGACGGCAGCCCTGCGCGCCCAGCGGTGAGAGCCCCGACGGCAGCCCTGCGCGCCGAGTGGTAAGAGCCCCGGCGGCGGCCTCCGGCCTCACCAGCTCGGGTACTTGCCGTGCCCGATCCGGTAGACCTCGTTCTTGATCCCGGCCGCGGCCGACGCCAGTTTCCGGATCTGGTCGGCCTGGTCGGAGCTGGGCGCGGACAGTCCTGCCGCCGCCACGCTTCCGCTGACGGCCCTCGGCAGGTCGGCCATCGCGGTGGCGATCCGGTCGCGCGACTGCCCCAGCGTCTGGTCGAGTTGGCCGACGGCGCTCGTCACGGACTGCTTCATCCCGTTCACCGCCTGCTCCAGGTTCGCGAATCCGGCGATCACTGCGGCGGTGGTGCGGCGCTGTTCCCAGATCTGGGCGAAGACCGGGTGCATCTGGGCCTCGTAGGTCAGCGAGGCGAGGGCTTCCACGGCCCCGTTGGCGGCGCCCAGGGCGGTCTCCCGGTCCAGTTGCACCGGGAATTCCGAGATCGTCTTCGGGTCCCCGCCGTTCCTCGCGAAATTCTCCAGTTCGAGGGCGTGCTTGGCCGCCTCGCGCCCGATCGAAGAAATTTCGTCGCGGTAGACGCCGACGCAGTGGTAACCGGTTTCGATGGCGGACCAGAAGGGCGAGAAAGCGCCGTTCGCTTTGTGGGTCCGCGCGTTCTGGATCCATCCGTGGCCGTTGTCCAGGTGGCCCGGCGCCCGCTCGAACGCCGCGACCGCCCGCTGCGCGGCGGCGACCGCGGCCCGCGCGGCGCTCTCCCTCCGCTCCGCCGTTTCCCGGACCTCCCGGTCGGCCTCCGCCTTCCGGCTTGCGAGCGCCCTCCGCGCGCGCACCCGGCGCTTGTGCCACGCCCCGATCCCGACCCGGACGAAGAGTCCGGCGATTCCGCCGAGGACGGAAATGAGTCCGGTCAGGGCCGGCTGGTCCTGATAGATCCCGACGAAGAACTTGGAAATGATCCACATCGTGACGGCAATACCCGCCACGACCCCTATCACCCCGAACATCTGGCACCCCTCGAAGCAGAAGATCCGAAAAAATCGGAAAGCGAATCCGCCGGTTCGACCTCCCCCGCCTCGCCCCCGGATGCCCGCATCATAGCGGCACGCTTCCGTTTCCGGAATGCTCCGGAATTGACATGGGGCGGTCACCGGAAGGGCCGTCGCCGCCCGAATTCCGCGCGCCGGGAAAAGGAAGTACCCGGACTTTCCGGTGACCGCCCGCCCGCCCGGCCGTACGCTGAGGTCATGCAGTCGGTCGAGGGGGCGGTCGATCCGCTCGCGTTGTGGGAGATCGCCACTCCGTCGCGCACCTGGCGGCTGCCCGGGGTGGCGATGGCCGGGTTCCGGGCGCGCGGGGCGGCGGATCTGGGGGTGGTGCCGTTCCCGGCGGTGACGTTGGCGATCGATCTGGGGGCGCAGCCGCTGGTGGTCGCGGACGGCGGGCGGCGGGTGGCCGGGAGCGCGGTGGTGGGGCTGGCGCCGGAGGGGTTGCGGGGCGGCGGGCGGGACGTGGTGTGCCTGCAGGTGCGCCTGTCGCCGGTGGTCGCGCACGCGGCGCTGGAGGGCCTGGCGGCGGAGGGCGGCCCGCTGCTGGCCCTGGACGAGCTGTGGGGGCGGGACGCGGCCCGCTGGGAGGAGCGGCTGCGGGCGGCGCCGTCCTGGGAGTCCCGGTTCGGCCTGGTGGCCCGGGCGTTGGCCGCCCGGCTCGCGCAGGGCCGCCGGGTGGATCCGGAAGTCGCGTACGTGTGGGCCGAGTTGACGCGTTCGCACGGGGCGGCGCGGGTGGACGGGCTGGCCGCGGAGGTGGGGTGGAGCCGCAAGCGGCTGTGGTCGCGGTTCCGGGCGCAGGTGGGGCTGTCCCCCAAGCAGGCGGCCCGGCTGGTGCGGTTCGACCACGCGGCGCACCGGTTGGCGGCGGGGCAGCGCCCGGCGGCCGTCGCGGCGGAGGCCGGCTACGCGGACCAGTCGCACCTGCACCGGGAGGTCGCCGATTTCGCCCGGGTGACGCCGTCGGCGGTGGCCCGCGAGCCGTGGCTGTCGGTGGACGGAGTGGCCTGGTCCGCCCCCGGCTACCTGCACGGCTAGCGCCCCGGGAACAGCCGCGCCACGGTCGCGGGGCGCCCGCGGAACGGCTGCGATCGCGGGGCACCCGCAGAACGGCTGCGGTCGCGGAACATTCGTCCAAGACCGCTCCCGGGCCGGGCGGCGAGACTGCGGGCATGACCGAGAACCTGTTCACGTCCCTGTCCCGGTACGGCGTCGACGCGCCCGGTTTCGTCGCCTCGACCTCCGCCCTCGGCGCGGCCTGCACGCTGGCGGCCGCCGCCCGCCCGTTCCGCGGCCGGGCGGCGGTGGCGGGGCTGGGGGCCGGGCTACTGGTGCAGGCGGGGGTGTACCTGCACACCACGCTGCACGGCAAGTTCCGGGTGTGGGAGCGGGAGTTGGACGCGCTGGGGCTGCGCGGCGACGAGCGGGCGCTGGACATGGGCTGCGGCCGGGGCATGGTGCTGATCGGAACGGCGCGGCGGCTGCCGCGCGGGCGGGCGGTGGGGGTGGACCTGTGGGCGTCGAAGGACCAGAGCGGCAACACTCCGGACGCGACGCTGGCCAACGCCGTCGCGGCCGGCGTCCGGGACCGGGTCGAGGTGCACACCGCCGACATCACCGGACTGCCGTTCCCCGACGCGGACTTCGACCTGGTCACCTCCGCCCTGGTGCTCCACAACATCCCCACCATGCCTGCCCGGCTGCGCGCCGTGGACGAGGCGCTGCGGGTGCTGCGCCCGGGCGGCCGGCTGCTGGTCGCGGACATCTCCTCGATGGTCCGCCGCTACGCCGCGCACCTGGGCGCGGGCACCGTCCGCGACCTCGGCCCGGCGTACTGGTACGGCGGCCCGTGGCTGCCGGTGTCGATGCTCGAACTCCGCAAGCACGCCTAGAACGAGGACGCCTGGAACGAGGACGTCTGGAACGAGGACGCCTCGGACAAGGACGCTTCGAACAAGGGCTCCTAGAGCAAGGGCTCTAGAAGTTGAGCGACTCGATCACCAGCAGCGCGCCCACCGCGAGGTTGGCCCAGCGGTAGGTGACGAGCACGGCGACGAACTCGCGGATGGTCGCGCTGGGCCAGTAGTACGCGGCGGTGGGCGAGCCGACGACGTGGCCGTTGACGCCCTCGCGGCGGGCGAAGACGGCGGCGCGGAAGGCGTGGAAGTTGTTGGTGACGACGACGCAGCGGTAGTCGGGGTCGGCGGCGGCCATGATCGCGTGGCTGAAACGGAGGTTCTCCTCGGTGGTGCGGGAGCGGTCCTCGCGGATGATCCGGTCGGCGGGGAAGCCCTGTTCGACCAGGTGGTCGGCCATCGCGTGGGACTCGGGGAGCTGTTCGTCGGAGCCCTTGCCGCCGGAGACGACCATCAGCGGGGAGCGGCCGCGGGCGACCTGCCGCTCGTACAGGCGGCGGCCGCGCTCCAGGCGGCTGGCGAGCAGCGGCGGGACGCGGCTGCCGTCGAGCAGGCCGGTGCCGAGGACGACCACGTAGTCGACGTCCTCGCGCGGGGTGAGCCGGCCGTACAGGTAGGCGTAGCCGACGAAGCAGGCGAACAGGAAGGAGAGGTAGCAGGCGAGCAGGAAGACGGTGCGGGCGATCACCACCAGCACCTCGGAGTCGGCCCGGGTCGCGGCCAGCAGCAGGGCGAAGACCGCCAGGATGCCGAGGCCGCACAGCAGGGCGAGCAGGTTGGCGAGGCTGCGGCCCTCCTTGCGGACCATCTTGAGGCCGTTGGCGATGAGCAGCCCCGCGAGGACCAGGCTGCCCAGCGCGGGCGTCAGCACCACCACGATCAGGACGGTCTCGGCGGCGGCCGAGTCGGCCCGGTGGAGGGTGGCGAGCAGCGCGAGGGCGAGCAGGGTGACGGCGAGGCCGAGGCACACGGCGTTGCCGAAGCGGCGCCGGTCGCGCAGCACCCCGACGCCGGCCAGCAGCAGGAAGAGGAGCGCGAGGGCGTACAGGAGCATGGCGACAGCCTAGGCAGGAACGGGCCCCGCCCGCCGGTGACCGGGCGGGCGGGGCGGGTGTGCCGACGTGGTGTCAGCGGCGGCCAGCGAGGGTGCTGCCGAGCACCGGGAGCCCTTCGGCCAGGTCCTCGGCGATCATGCGCTTGGCGATGGCGTCGGCGGCGGCGCGCAGTTCGGCGCTGCGCGGGCGGCCGCGGTCCTCCTCCAGGCGGTGGTTGAGCCAGCCGGACCAGGCGCGGGTGATGGTCGCGGCTTCCTGCTCGCCGGCCGGGGTGTGCTGGTAGAAGCCGTTGTGGGCGTCCAGGAAGCCTTCGACGACCATCCGGTCGAAGACCGGCTGGAGGACTTCCGGGGGGATCCGGCGGCGGGCGGCGATCAGGTTGAGGTTGGCGTGGCCGACGGTGCGGGTGAACAGCTCGACCTGCATGACGGCCCAGGCGCCGGCCACGTCGAGGCGGGTGCCGGAGGAGTTGACGACCTGTCGGGCGGTGTCGAGTCCGGCGCTGCCGAGGAGTTTGGCGACGGCGAGTTCGAGGACCCGGGAGGAGTCGCCGGAGGACGGCTGGGCGAAGCCCTCGCCCATGTCGGAGGAGGTGGCCCGGGCGGAGTCGCGGAGCTTGACCTGCTTGAGGAAGAGCGCGACCACGAAGCCGACCAGGGCGACCGGGACGGTCCACAGGAAGACGGTGTGCAGCGAGTCGGCGTACGCCTGGATGACCGGTGCGGCCTGGTCGGCGGGCAGGTCGTGGACGCCGTGCGGGCTCTGCGCGGCGGCGGCGAGCCGCTGCGGGTCGGCGCCGGTGGCCTGGGCGGCCTGGGCGACGCCCGCGGCGAGGTTGGTCTTCAGCGAGTTGGCGTAGATGGTGCCGAACACGGCGGTGCCGAACGAGGAGCCTAGGGTGCGGAAGAAGGTGACGCCGGAGGTGGCGGTGCCCAGGTCGGCGTAGTCGACGGTGTTCTGCACGGCGATGGTGAGCACCTGCATGCACAGGCCGATGCCGGTGCCGAGCACGAACATGTAGAGGCTGGCGAGCCAGGCGCTGGTGCCGACGTCCAGCAGCGAGAGCAGGTAGAGGCCGATGCCCATCACCACCGAGCCGACGATCGGGAAGAGCCGGTACTTGCCGGTCTTGGAGACCACGTTGCCGGAGAAGATCGAGGCGATCAGCAGGCCGAGCACCATCGGCAGGGTGCGCACGCCGGAGACGGTGGCCGAGTCGCCGTCGACGTACTGCAGGAAGGTCGGCAGGAAGGTCAGCGCACCGAGCATGGCGAAGCCGACGATGAAGCTGAGGATCGAGCAGACCGTGAACACCTGGTTGCGGAACAGCCGCATCGGCAGGGTGGGTTCGGCGGCCCGGGTCTCCACCCAGCAGAACAGGGCGAGCGCGACCACGCCGGCCGCGAACAGGCCGATGATCACGGCCGAGCCCCAGGCGTACTCGTTGCCGCCCCAACTGGTGGCCAGGATCAGGGCGCTGGCGCCGATGGCGACCAGCACGATGCCCAGGTAGTCGATGACCGGGCGGGCGGCGGACTTGACCACGGGGATGGTCCGGGCGGCGGCGATCACCACCACGACGGCGATCGGCACGTTCACGTAGAACGCCCAGCGCCAGGACAGGTGGTCGGTGAACAGGCCGCCGAGCAGCGGGCCGATCACCGTGGCGACGCCGAACACCGCGCCGATCGCGCCCTGGTACTTGCCGCGCTCGCGCAGCGGGATGACGTCGGCGATCAGCGCCATCGAGGTGACCATCAGGCCACCGGCGCCGACGCCCTGGACGGCGCGCCAGATGATCAGCAGCAGCATGTTGGTGGACAGGCCGCACAGGAACGAGCCGATGATGAAGACGACCGTGGAGACCTGGAAGACGATCTTGCGGCCGAACAGGTCGCCCATCTTGCCGACCAGCGCCGTGGTGACGGTCTCCGCCAGCAGGTAGGAGGTCACCACCCAGGACATGTGGGAGGCGCCGCCGAGGTCCGCCACGATGGTGGGCAGCGCGGTGCCGACGATGGTCTGGTCGAGGGCGGCCAGCAGCATGCCCAGCACGATGGTGCCGAACACGACGTTCCGCTGCCGCCGGTCGAGGACGGGCGGGGCTGCCTGGCTGACTTCGCTGGAGGTGGTCACCCTGGCATCGTCACACTTCGTCCCGCTTTGTCCGGCTCGACACCCCGTGCCACCCGAGCATGATCAGCCGATGGTGCGACAAGAAGACCGGCCTGTCGCGTTAGAGGGGCATGGAGAGCCCGACGAAGACCGGCACCGACGGCAACCCCCCGGACTTCCGGGACTTCGCCGCCGCCCGCGCCCGCCACCTGGTCCGCACCGCGTACCTGCTGACCGGCGGCGACGCCCACCTCGCGGAGGACCTCGCCCAGGAGGCGCTCGGCAAGCTGTACGGGAGCTGGCGCCGGGTCTCCCGGATGGAGAACCCCGCCGGGTACGCCCGCACCGTCCTGGTCAACACCTTCCTCAGCCACCGGCGCCGGCGCAGCAGCAGCGAGCACGTCACCGACACCTTCGCCGAGACCCCCGCCCCCGGGCCCGACCCGACGCTGCGGATCGCCCTGCTCGACGCGCTCGCCGAACTCCCGCAGCAGGACCGGGCCGTGCTCATCCTGCGCTACTGGGAGGACCTCGGCGTCGAGGAGACCGCCACCGCGCTGCGGATGACCTCCAGCGCCGTCCGCTCCCGCGCCTCCCGCGCGCTGAGCCGGCTGCGCACCCGCCTCGGCGACCAGCTCGACGACCTCGCCCGTCCCTGACCCGCCGCCCGCGCGCCTCCTCCCGTCCCTGACCCCGCCCTCACCGCACGCCACGGAGCCCCGCCATGCCTTCGCCCTCCGAAGAGGACTTCGCCCGCGCCCTGCGGGCCGGCGCCGAACTGGCGCCCGCCGTGCCCGTCGACGAGTTCGCGCTGCGCGCCGAGCACCGCGGCCGCCGCCGCGTCCTGCGCCGCCGCGCCGGCATCGCCTCGGCCGTCGCCCTGGTGGTCGCCGCCGGATTCGTCCCCACCCTGCTGCCCGAGCACCGCGGCGGCACCGCCCCGGTCTCGCCGCCGCCCCGGGTCGACGGCGCGTTCATGCTCGACACCCTGACCGGCCTGCTGCCCCCGGACGGCACCGTCAGCGGCGGACAGGGCACCGGCACCGACCAGCGCGGCCCCGGCCAGCCCCCGCAGGCGTACCTCGACTACACCGACAGCCGCGGCAACAAGGTCCAACTCGCCCTCACCGTCGACGTGGTGGCCGCCCCGGTCACCCGCGACGCCCAGCGCCTGCTCTGCTACGAACCGGTCGTCCCCGGCGACGCCACCTGCGACCCCGCCACCCGCCCGGACGGCTCCGCCCTGCTGACCACCTCCTACGGCAGCCCCGGCTCCGACGAGTTCGACCTCAACGTGGTGCACACCCTGCCCAACGGCCGCCAGGTCCAGGTCCAGGAACGCGCCGCGGACCGCTCCGCCCGTCAACTCCCGCTGGACGCCGCCGCGTTGACCGCCATCGTGTCCGCCCCGCAGTGGCAGCGGGTGTTCGACAGCCTGGGCACCGCCCCCACCCGCCCCCCGGCCCGGCCCGCCCCCGCCGGCGACCGGATGCTCGCCACCCTGACCCCGCTGCTCGACGGCGTCCACCTGGACACCGGCCGCACCGCCACCGACCTGCCCGGCCGGATCCGGGTCGACGTCTCGGCCGACGGCCGCACCAGCACCCTGCTGCTCACCGTCACCCCCGGCTGGCGCCGCAGCTACCCCGCCGACCCCACCGCCTCCTTCCCCACCCTGCACACCATCGGCTCCTTCGACCGCCGCCCCGACGGCACCATGGTGAACACCACCCCGCTCGGCAGCACCCAGTCCCCGTCCAGCGGCGGCTACCTCGCCGACGCCCTGCTCCCCGACGGCACCCGGGTGAGCATCCGGCTCTGGAACGCCACCACCGACCGGGCCGGCGCCCAGCCCGGCACCCCCGTCCTGACCCTCGACCAGCTGTCCGCCTTGGTCACCGCCCACGTCTGGAGCATGATCTGACCCGGCCGCCCGACCGCCCGGCCGCTAGGAACTGCGCTTCATGTCGCCGGAGAAACCCTGCTGGACGTAGTGCAGGGAGCCGTCCTCGTTCGGGGTGAGGACGGCGTCCCCGGCGATCGGGCTGCACCCCGCGCTGACGGTCTCGGGCAGGTTCCGGGCCACCAGCCGGGACTCGGTCGCGGCGACCAGCGCCGCCTCGTTGGTGCACACCACCTGGTGGGTGCCGAGGCCGCCGTCGGTCTCCACGTAGGCGACCGGGTCGCCGACCGCGCCCTGGTGCAGGGTGAACCGGATGACGACCTTCGAACCGTTCGAGGACCGGGCCGTCCCCTCGAAGGTGCCCAGGAACGCGTCCGCGACGGCGTCCGCGCCGTCGGCCGTGTCGGAGGGCGAGGGCGAGGGCGACGGCGGGGCCTCGGTGTCCCCGTCGGTGCTCCCGGTGCTCCCGGTGCTTTCCGTGGTGGTGGGCCCGGGGGTGGGGGAGGTGCCGTCCGAGGCCCGCCCGTGCCCGCCCGGGCCGCCCGTCGCCGCCCACACGCCCAGGCCCGCCAGCGCCGCGGCGACGACACCGGTGACCACCAGCGGCACCACCCGGCGCCGGGCCGGCGGCTGCACGGCCGGGTACGGGTACGGTCCCGGACCCGGCGGGGTGGGCCCGTACGACGGCGGGGGCGGGCCGAACGACGCGGGCCCCGGGTGCGGGACGGTGGGCGCCGTCGCCGGAGGCGCCTGCGTCGGGGCGGCGAGGACGGTGGGCGGCGGCCCCGGGTCGGGGCGCGACTCCAGGTCCAGCAGCGCGACGGCCATCCGCGCCACCTCCTCGGACACCGCGCCGGGCAGCCAGCCCCGCTCGCCGAGCCGGGTCAGCCCCGCGGCGCTGCGCGCCAGCCGCTCCCGGAGCGCGGCCGGGGTCGGCCGGCGCTCCGGCTCCTTGTCCAGGCAGTCCCGCACCAGGGCGAGCAACTCGCCGTCCAGGCCGTCGAGTTGCGGCTCCTCGTGGACGATCCGGTAGAGCAGCCCGGCCGCGCTGTCCTGCTCCCCGAACGGGGCGCGCCCGGTGGCCGCGACGACCAGCACCGCGCCGAGCCCGAACAC
The DNA here is from genome assembly GCF_000721345.1 of Kitasatospora sp. NRRL B-11411. Lineage (NCBI taxonomy): Bacteria > Bacillati > Actinomycetota > Actinomycetes > Kitasatosporales > Streptomycetaceae > Kitasatospora > Kitasatospora sp. NRRL B-11411. The sequence goes on from NZ_JOGH01000150.1 coordinate 12,694, forward strand.
GTCGCAGGCCGGTCCGGCGGGAAGGCCCCGGGCCTGCTCGGGCGACATGAAGCCCGGCGAGCCGACCACGTACCCGGACCTGGTCAGCGCGGAGGTCGCGTCCAGCGCCCGGGCGATGCCGAAGTCGATCAGCCGCGGCCCGTCCAGCGCCAGCAGCACGTTCGACGGCTTGACGTCCCGGTGGACCAGCCCCAGCCCGTGCACGGCTTCCAACGCGTCGGCCAGGCCCGCGCCCAGCGCCCGCACCGTGTCCGGCGGCAGCGCGCCGAACCGCCGCACCGCCTCCGCCAGCGAGGGCCCCGCGACGTAGCCGGTGGCCACCCACGGCTGCGGCCCCTCCGTGTCGGCGTCCAGCACCGGCGCGGTCCACCGCCCGCCGACCCGCCGCGCCGCGGCCACCTCCTGCCGGAACCGCTGCCGGAACTCCCGGTCCGCGGCGAACTCCTGACGGACCGTCTTCACCGCCACCGTCCGCCCGCCCGCCGTCCGACCGAGGAACACCTCCCCCATCCCGCCGGCCCCCAGCCGCCCGAGCAGCCGGTACGGCCCCACGGCATGCGGATCGCCATCGCCGAGAGTCTCCAACGTTCCGCGCTCCTAGGCCACGTGCCGAACCATCAGGAAGCCCCCGGCACCACACACGGGATCTTCACGACGCACCCTAGGGCCTCCGCCACCCCCGCCGACACACCTCCCCCACTTCCGGACCGGATCGGAACCTCCCGGTTACTCCCCCACAACACACCCCGCCCCCGAGGAACCCCACACCC
>NZ_JOGH01000151.1:0-13233 GCF_000721345.1 Kitasatospora sp. NRRL B-11411
GCGGCCCCGGCGCGCCCCCGCCGCCCCCGCCGAACGACCTGCTGCCCTCCAGCGGCGGCCCCGCCCAGCACTCCGGCGGCCGCAGCGGCCCCGGCGCCCCGCCGCCGCCCGCCCCCGACGCGCTGCGCGCCGAGGGCGCCCCGGCGGCTCCGGCCGCGCCCGCCGCCCCGGCCGCCCCCGAGGCCGCCGCGGTCGCCTACCAGGCCACCCAGCTGGCCCCGGCGATCGAGCTGCCGCCGGGCGCGACCCCGCCGTTCCCGCTGCCCGGCCAGCAGCCCCCGCCGTTCCCCGGGGCGCCGCAGGGCGCGCCGCCGTTCCAGGCACCCCCGCCGCCGCCGTTCCCGGGCGGGCCGCAGGGCCACGGCTTCCCGCCCGGCGCCCCCGGACCGGTGCCGCCGCCGGCCGCGCCCGTGCCGCCGCCGTCCGGCGCGCCCACGGTCGGCCCCGGCACCACCGCGGTGGTCAACTACCGGGGCCCGGACGGCTCCGAGCTGAGCCTGGTGATGACGTCCGAGCTGGGCACCCCGCACCCGGAGTGGCGGGCCCTCCAGGAGCTGCGCCGCCTCGGCGTGCCCGCCGACCAGGTGCTGGAGGTGCACACCGAGCTGGAGCTGTGCGACCTGCCCGGCGGCTACTGCGCCCGGATGGTCAAGGCGTCCTGGCCGAACGCCCGGATCAGCCACACCGCCCCGTACGGCCGCGACACCGCCGCCCGGCAGGCCGGCATGAACGTGCTGCAGGAGCACGTCGAGCAGCTGCACCAGCTGGTCTCGGCCCCGCACCGGGCGCGCACCGTCCGGGTGCCGCTGCCCCCGCCCGGCACCGTCCCGCAGCTGCCGCCCCCGCCGCCGCAGCAGCTCGCGGCGGAGCTCGGCGCGATGTTCGGCCCGTCGATGTTCCGGTTCGAGCAGCGCGCGGTGGCCCGCCAGGGCGTGCCGGAGGCGGTCGCCCAGACCCTGATGTGGGTCGGCCTGCCGCGCGAGTTCGCGCCGTTCTTCTGGGCCCAGACCCAGGAGGGCCGCCCCATCCCGACGCTGGCCGAGCTCGCCGCCGAACGCGGCCTGCCGCCCGGCCCGGACTTCGGCGGCTACCTGGTGCTCGGCAACGACTACGGCCGCCAGCTGTGCGTCCAGTACGGCACGGCCGCGGTGGTCGCCGTCGACCTGGAGAACCCGGCCGAGCCGCCGCGCTTCGTCAACTCCGGGGTTCCGGAGTTCGTCGCCTGCCTGTCGGTGCTGGCCCGGATGTGGCACCTGCGGCACGGCCTCACCCACGAGCAGGCGGCCCGCTGGACCACCGACCTCCAGGCCCAGCTGCTGGCCGTCGACCCGGCCGCCGTGCACACCCCCGAGAGCTGGTGGGCGGTCCTGGTCGAGCAGCTCTGGGACGGGCTGCTGTGACCGGGCCTCGCGCGGCCGGTTCGCCCGGCCGCGCGAGGACGCCCTGTTTGGTTTGCGTTCGTATCTGCGCAAAATAGGTCAATGGGACGGTTCACCCGTCCCGCCAGAACCACGCACCCGGCGGGGCCGCGCAGCCCGCGAGCACGAGGAGAACAGCCGAAATGAGCGACGCCGTGTCCCAGTACGGCTTCACCCCGTCCCGGCGCGGCTACGCGCCCGACCAGGTCGACGCGGCGGTCACCGCGCTCAGCCGCGAACGCGACGAGGCATGGGAGCGGCTCAGCGTCCTCGGCGGCGGCCTGCGCGAGATGGAGAAGCGCCTCGCCGACATCAAGCAGGCCGCCGAGGACGCCCCCGACCCCGACTTCGCCGAACTCAGCGACCAGGCCGCCGCCCTGCTCGGCATCGCCCTCAACGAGGCCGACGCCGTCCACGCCAAGGCCAAGCGCTCCGGCGAGGACGCCCGGGACGCCGCCCACGAGGCCGGCGAGGCCGCCGCCCAGGCCGCGAAGGAGTTCGCCGCCAAGCTGCGCGAGGAGACCGACCAGTTCGTCCGCCGCACCGACGAGCGCAGCCGCGCCGAGGCCGAGCGCCTGCGCGCCGAGGCCGACGCCGAGGCCCGCGCCCTGGTGCACGCCGCGACCGGCCACGCCGCCCGGGTCCGGGTCTCCGCCGCGAACGCCTCCGAGCAGTCCGAGGCCGCCCTCGCCGAGCGCCGCCGCAAGGCCGACGAGGACTTCGCCGCCGCCGAGACCGCCGCCGACGCCGCCGTGGCCAAGGTCACCGCCGCGGCCGACGCCCGGGTCAAGGAGGCCGAGCAGCACCGCGAGGCGATGCTCGAAGAGGCCCGCCGCCTCGACACCGACGCCCAGGCCAAGGCCGACGCGGCCCTCGCCGCCGCCCGGGAGAAGGCCGACCGGATCAAGGCCGCCAGCGACCGCGAGCAGGCCGACTTCACCAAGCGCCTCGACAAGGTCCAGACCCACCTCGACCACATCAAGGGCACCCTCGCCTCGCTCACCGGCGCCGCCGTCGGCGCCATCGAGGACCCCGAGGACGCGGCGCAGGCCGTCGAGGCCAAGAAGGCCGACCTCGGCAAGCCCCCGGTCACCGACCGGCCCACCGCCGTCCTCGGCCCGGTCAAGCCCAAGGCGGACCCGCGCCAGCCGTACACCGCCCCCGAGCCCGCCGAGCCCCCGGCCCCGCCGGTCAAGCCCGCGAGCTTCGCCAAGGACCCGCTGCCCCCGAAGCCCGCGACCGCCCCGGCCGCACCCGAGGCCGCACCCGGGCCCGAGGCGGCGCCCGCGGCGAAGCCCGAGCCGGAGGCCAAGGCCGAGGAGCGGATCGTCCCCAAGATCGTCATCGTCGACGACGGCATCGACCACGACACCCGCCCCAACCGCAACCGCATCCAGCGCAAGGGCTGACCCCGGCCGCCGGGAACGCCCCGGGCCCCGTCCGGCTGCCGGACGGGGCCTACAGCACTTCGACGGCCGTGCCCGTGAGGCGGCGGCGGCAGTCGAGGACGTAGCGGGCGTGGGTGGTGACGGCGGTGTAGTCGAACTCGTCGTGGTCGGCGAGGAGGAGGACGGCGTCGGCGGCGGCGAGTTCTTCGGGGGTGGCCTCGACGCGGTGGACGGTGGCGAGCGGGCCGCCCTCGTGGGCGGGGGTGCGCTGGCCGGGGACGTGGGGTTCGGCGACGTGGACGCCCGCGACGACGTGCGGGTCGGCGGCGCGGACCTCGGCGCCCTGGCGGGTGAGGAGTTCGACGATCCGGGCCGCCGGGGTCTCCCGGGCGTCGCCGGTGTTGGCCTTGTAGGCGAGGCCGAGCACCAGGACGCGCGAGCCGTTGACGCTGCGGCGGCGCTGGTTGAGGGCCTCGGTGAGCCGGCGCACCACGTAGTCGGGCATGTGGCTGTTGACGTCGTTGGCGAGCTCGACGAACCGGAAGGACTGCCCGAGGGCGCGCTCCACCCGCCAGGACAGGTAGGAGGGGTCGATCGGCAGGCAGTGGCCGCCGACCCCCGGGCCGGGGGTGAAGCGGAGGAAGCCGAAGGGCTTGGTGGAGGCCGCGTCGATGGCCTCCCAGACGTCGATGCCGAGGTCGTGGGCGAACATCGCCAGCTCGTTGACCAGGGCGATGTTCACGTGCCGGAAGGTGTTCTCCAGCAGCTTGGTCAGTTCGGCCTCCTTGCAGGAGGAGACCGGGACGGTCCGCTCGACCAGCTGCCCGTAGAAGCCGGCGACGGCGGCCAGGCCCTCGGGGGTGGTGCCGGAGACCACCTTGGGGGTGTTCTCCAGCTTCCACACCGGGTTGCCGGGGTCGATCCGCTCGGGGCTGTAGCCGAGGTGGAAGTCGGCGCCGGCCCGCAGCCCCGAGCCGGCCTCCAGCAGCGGGGCGAGCAGTTCCTCGGTGGTGCCCGGGTAGGTGGTGGACTCCAGCACCACCGTCGCGCCCGGCCGCAGGTGCCGGCCCAGCAGCTTCGCCGACGCCTCGATGTAGGACAGGTCGGGGACGCCGTCGCGCAGCGGCGTCGGCACGGTGATCACCGCGACGTCGAAGCCCGCGACGTCGGCGGGCGCCGCGGAGGGCAGGTACGCCCCGGTGTCGAGCAGCGGGCGCAGCCGCTCCCCGGGGATGTCCTCGACGTAGGACTCGCCGACCGCGAGCCGCTTGATCCGGCGTTCGTCCACGTCGTACCCGACGACCCGGTGGCCCACCTCGGCGGCGCGCACCGCGAGTGGGAGTCCGACATAGCCCTGACCTGCGATGACCACGCGCATGACGAAGCAAACCCCCTGGAAACGACCGGTGTCCCCACACCTTCTTCACACGAGGGTACGGAGCGCCGCCCGCCGTGCGGGCGGCTTCGCCGGAAGTGGTGCGGGCGGGGCGGACGGGGCCCGGACGACAGGACGCCGAGAGCCGCGGCGCCCGCCCGGGAGCGGACGCCGCGAGTCCCGGCGTGAGTGGCACGGGCGCCCCCACCCAGGGTCGCCCGGCCTTCGCACTCCCGACCCCCATCGAGGTGCGATCGCGCTTCCGCAGCCATCCCCCACGGTTGGATGCGGCCTGCGCTGACATCCATGGTGCGCGGCGACCATGGACGCGCAGTGACAGCAATGTGTCGGCTGCATGATCTCTGGACAAGCCGTGCCGGATACCGGTGAGTCGGCCCGGGGCGGCCTTCGAGGTGCCGCGCCGCGTGTGCGGCTCCGGTGCGGCGTAGGCTGGACACCCCCCGGGGCGCACCGCGTTCCGGGCTGTCGCGCTGCCCGGCCGTCCGCTGTGCCGGGCCACTCCCCGTCGTGGAGAAACTGACGTATGAGCCTGTCCGGACTGCTCGATGTCGTCGTACGGGACGCCGCCCTCGCCGAGGCGATCGAGGCGGCGGCCACGGGGCACAGGCAGCACCTCGACCTGGTCGGCCCGCCCGCCGCCCGGCCGTTCGCCGTCGCCGCGCTGGCCCGTTCGCTGGCCGCCCGGGGCGGTGAGCGCGGCCGGCCGGTGCTGGCCGTGACCGCCACCGGCCGGGAGGCCGAGGACCTCGCGGCGTCGCTGCGCTCGCTGCTGCCGCCCGACGCGGTGGCGGAGTTCCCGGCCTGGGAGACGCTGCCGCACGAGCGGCTCTCCCCGCGCTCGGACACCGTCGGCCGCCGCCTCGCCGTGCTGCGCCGGATCGTCCACCCGCGGGCGGACGACCCGGCGGCCGGGCCGGTGCAGGTGGTGGTGGCGCCGGTGCGCAGCGTGCTGCAGCCGCAGGTGAAGGGGCTGGCAGAGCTGGAGCCGGTGGCGCTGCGCCGCGGCGAGCAGCACGACCTGGGGGAGGTGGCCCGCGGGCTGGCCGCGGCCGCCTACGCCCGGGTCGAACTGGTCGAGAAGCGCGGCGAGTTCGCGGTGCGCGGCGGCATCCTGGACGTCTTCCCGCCGACCGAGGAGCACCCGCTGCGGGTGGAGTTCTGGGGCGACGAGGTCGAGGAGATCCGCTACTTCAAGGTCGCCGACCAGCGCTCGCTGGAGATCGCCGAGCACGGCCTGTGGGCGCCGCCCTGCCGGGAGCTGCTGCTGACCGACCAGGTGCGCGCGAGGGCGGCCGAACTGGCCGCCGAGCACCCGGAGTTGGGCGAGATCCTGGACAAGATCGCGCAGGGCATCGCGGTCGAGGGGATGGAGTCGCTGGCCCCGGTGCTGGTGGACGACATGGAGCTGCTGCTGGACGTGCTGCCAGCCGGTTCGGTCGCCGTGGTGTGCGACCCGGAGCGGGTCCGCACCCGGGCCGCCGACCTGGTGGCCACCAGCCAGGAGTTCCTGGCCGCGTCCTGGGTGGCCGCGGCGGCGGGCGCCGACCGCCCGATCGACCTGGAGGCGATCGACGTCTCGGCCGCCTCGCTGTGGTCGCTGGCGGACGTCCGCGAGCACGCGGCCGGGATCGGCCTGCCGTGGTGGTCGGTCAGCCCGTTCGCGACCAGCGACTCGACGGTCAGCGGCATCCTGGAATTCGATGCCGACACCCTGACCCTGGGCATGCGCGCCGTCGAGGCGTACCGCGGCGACACCGCGCGGGCGATCGCCGACGCCCGGGAGCGGCTGGCCGCCGACTGGCGGGTGGTGATGGTGACCGAGGGCCACGGCCCGGCCTCCCGGCTGGCCGAGGTGCTCGGCAACGAGGGCATCGCGGCCCGGCTGGTCGCCGACCTCGCCGAGGCCCCGACCCGGGACGTGGTGTACGTGTCCTGCGGCTCGATCGAGCACGGCTTCGTGGACGACGAGCTGAAGCTGACCGTCATCACCGAGACCGACCTGTCCGGCCAGAAGTCGTCCACCAAGGACATGCGCCGGATGCCGTCGCGCCGCCGCAACGCGATCGACCCGCTGGCGCTGGCGGCCGGCGACTACGTGGTGCACGAGCAGCACGGCGTCGGCCGGTACGTGGAGATGCTGCAGCGCACCGTGCAGGGCGCCACCCGCGAGTACCTGGTGCTGGAGTACGCGCCCGCCAAGCGCGGCCACCCCGGCGACCGGCTGTTCGTGCCCACCGACCAGCTCGACCAGGTCACCAAGTACGTGGGCGGCGAGGCCCCGACGCTGCACCGGCTCGGCGGCGCGGACTGGGCGAAGACCAAGCAGCGGGCCAAGAAGGCGGTCAAGGAGATCGCCGCCGACCTGATCAAGCTGTACTCGGCCCGGATGGCGGCCCCCGGCCACGCCTTCGGCCCGGACACCCCGTGGCAGCGCGAACTGGAGGACGCCTTCCCGTACGCGGAGACGCCCGACCAGCTGACCACCATCGGCGAGGTCAAGGCCGACATGGAGAAGTCCGTCCCGATGGACCGGCTGATCTGCGGCGACGTCGGCTACGGCAAGACCGAGATCGCCGTGCGGGCGGCCTTCAAGGCGGTGCAGGACGGCAAGCAGGTGGCGGTGCTGGTGCCGACCACGTTGCTGGTGCAGCAGCACTTCTCGACCTTCGCCGAGCGGTACGCGAACTTCCCGGTGAACGTGAAGGCGCTGTCCCGGTTCCAGACCGACACCGAGGCGAAGGCGGTGCTGGAGGGCCTGTTCGAGGGCTCGGTGGACGTGGTGATCGGCACCCACCGGCTGTTCTCCTCGGAGACCAGGTTCAAGGACCTCGGCCTGGTCATCGTCGACGAGGAGCAGCGCTTCGGCGTCGAGCACAAGGAGCAGCTGAAGAAGCTGCGGGCCAACGTGGACGTGCTGACCATGTCGGCGACCCCGATCCCGCGCACCCTGGAGATGGCGGTCACCGGCATCCGCGAGATGTCCACCATCACCACCCCGCCGGAGGAGCGGCACCCGGTGCTGACCTTCGTCGGCCCGTACGACGAGAAGCAGATCTCGGCCGCGATCCGGCGCGAACTCCTGCGCGAGGGCCAGGTGTTCTACATCCACAACCGGGTCGAGTCGATCGACAAGGCGGCCGCCCGGCTGAAGGACCTGGTGCCGGAGGCCCGGGTGGCGACCGCGCACGGGCAGATGGGGGAGACCCAGCTGGAGAAGGTCGTCGTCGACTTCTGGGAGAAGGAGTTCGACGTCCTGGTGTCCACCACGATCGTGGAGTCCGGCATCGACATCTCGAACGCCAACACCCTGATCGTCGAGCGCGGCGACACCTTCGGCCTGTCCCAGCTGCACCAGCTGCGCGGCCGGGTCGGCCGCGGCCGCGAGCGCGGCTACGCGTACATGCTGTACCCGCCGGAGAAGCCGCTCACCGAGACCGCGCACGAGCGCCTGGCCACCATCGCCCAGCACACCGAGATGGGCGCGGGCATGTACGTGGCGATGAAGGACCTGGAGATCCGCGGCGCGGGCAACCTGCTCGGCGGCGAGCAGTCCGGGCACATCGCGGGCGTCGGCTTCGACCTCTACATGCGGATGGTCGGCGAGGCGGTCGCCGAGTTCCGGGACTCGCTGGAGGCGGGCGGCGGCGAGCCGGAGGAGGAGCCGCTGGAGGTGAAGATCGAGCTGCCGGTGGACGCGCACGTCCCGCACGACTACGCGCCGGGCGAGCGGCTGCGGCTGCAGGCGTACCGCTCGATCGCGGCGGTCAACTCGGAGGCCGACATCGCGCAGGTCCGGGAGGAGCTGACCGACCGCTACGGCAAGCTGCCCGAGCCGGTGGAGAACCTGCTGCTGGTCGCCGGGCTGCGGCTGTTCGCCCGGCGCTGCGGCATCGGCGACATCACCCTGCAGGGCAACTTCGTCCGGTTCGGGCCGGTCGAGCTGCGGGAGTCGCAGGAGCTGCGGCTGAACCGGCTCTACCCGCGCACCCAGGTCAAGTCCGCGGCCCGGCAGCTGCTGGTGCCGCGGCCCGGCAGCGGCGGCCGGATCGGCGGGAAGCCGCTGGTCGGGCGGGAGCTGCTGTCCTGGTGTGCCGAGTTCCTGAGCACCATGTTCGACGACCTCAAGCGGTAGCGGGACGGCCGCCCGAGCGGCGGCGGAACAACGGCCGCGCACCCGTCGGAGCGGGGGCGCCGGAGGGCGGCAGGACGGCGCCCCCCGGCGCCCCCGTCCGCGTTCCGGCGCCCCCGGCTCGTCCGGCTCGTCCGCCGAGGCCCCCGGCTCGTGCGCCGCGGCCCCCGGCCCCGGTGCCCGGGGTCAGGCGAGCTTCCACTGGCCCGACTGCTGGGCGAAGCCGCTGTCCAGGGCGAACTGCACCTTGTCGAGCTTGGCGTCGGCCGGCACCTCGAAGGTGATGCAGCCCAGCGCGCTCTCGCCCGGGGCGACCGACAGCGGGACGGGGAACTCCGGGCCGGCCACGGTCTCGGCGATGGTCGCCTCGTAGTTCTGGCCCTGGGCGTCGATCAGCTTCGCGCTGTTGTGCGGGGCGTCGGAGTAGGCGGCGCTGCCGGTCGCCTTGATCCGGAACTGGGCGGTGACGTAGCGCTTCCCGGCGGCGGGCTCGGTGTACTCGTCCGCGCCCTTCGCGTTGTCGACCACCTTCACCAGCGTGACGTCCGCGCTGTTGCTCTTCTCGGTGCCCTTGAGGGCGATCGTGTCACCGGTCTTCGCCACCGCGTTCTTCGGCGCGTCCGCGGCCGGGGCGGAGCTCCCCCCGCCGGCGGCCGGGGCCGCGGCGGGGCTCTTGGGGGAGGTGGACACGCTGCTGTCGGTCGGGCCGCAGGCGGTGGTCGCGGCGGCGAGCAGGGCGGCGCCGAGCAGGACGGCGGCGGTGCGGCGGGTGCGGAGGCGGACGGACATGGCGGGTTCCCCCCAGGGAGGTCTGCGGTGGGCCGGTGGTTCCGGCGTGGCACCACTGAACCACTCTGCTGTGAACAGTGTCAATTGCGATTCACGAAACGTCTCCGTTCACGTGTGAACGGTTGGGGGACGGTGGGGTTGCTATGCTGCGGGGCCACGCCCGAGCGCCGGGTGCCGAGCGCCCGTTGCCGAGTGGCGACCGCCGGGTGCCGACCGCCGGGTGCCGGCCGTCGAGTGCTGATCGCCGACCGCCGACCGCCGACCGCTGCCGCGAAGGAGACCGCCGATGCCGGACCGTCCCGAGGTGACGGCCGCCGAGATCGCCCGGCTCGCCGGAGTCGGCCGGGCCGCGGTCTCCAACTGGCGCCGCCGCCACCCCGACTTCCCGAAGCCCTCCGGTGGCACCGAGGCCAGCCCCGCCTTCCGCCTCGACCAGGTCGAACAGTGGCTCCGCGCCCAGGGCAAACTCGCCGAACTCCCGCTGCTGGAACGGGTCTGGCGGCAACTGGAGACCCTCCGCGACCCCGACGGCCCCGCCGCCGCCCCGCTGGTCACCGCCGGCGCCGTCCTGCTGCTGCTGCACCGCGACCCGGCCGCCCGCACCGACCTCGCCACCCAGCCCGACACCCGGCTCGCCACCGCCCTGCCCAAGGCGCTGCGCCGCACCGCCGCCGCCACCCTCGGCCCGGACGCCCCCGCCACCCTCGCCCTGCCGCTGATCGCCGGCGCCACCCACCTCGACCTGGCCCGGCTGCTCGCCGACCTCACCGCCGACACCGCCCCCGCCACCGCCTACGGCCACCTGCTCACCCGCTACGCCGAGGCCAACCCCCGGCTCTCCCCGCCCATCCCGGCCGACACCGCTGCCCTGCTCGCCGCCCTCGCCCGGCCCGACGGCCCGGCCCCCGACGGCCCGGCCCCCGGCAGCGGGGAGACCGGCGGCGGGGAGACCGGCCGGACGGTGCTCGACCCGGCCTGCGGCACCGGCGGCGTGCTGCTGGCCGCCGCCCCCGCCGCCCGGCTCGGCCAGGAGGCCGACCCCGCGCTGGCCGGCGTCGCCCTGCTCCGGCTCGCGCTGGCCGCCCCCGCCGACGCCCCCGGCCCGCTGCCGCTGGACGTCCGCCCCGGCGACGCGCTGCGCGCCGACGCCTTCGCCGGGCACGCCGCCGACGCGGTGCTCTGCCGCCCCCCGTACAACGAACGCGACTGGGGCCACGATCAGTTGCAGTACGACTCGCGCTGGCCCGGCCGGCTCGTCCCGCCGCGCGGCGAGTCCGAACTCGCCTGGGTGCTGCACTGCCTGGCGCACACCCGCCCCGGCGGCACCGCCGTGCTGCTGCTCCCGCCCACCGTCGCCTCCCGCCGGGCCGGCCGCCGGGTGCGGGCCGAACTCGTCCGCTCCGGCGCCCTGCGCGCCGTGGTCGCGCTGCCGGCCGGCGCCGCCCCGCCGTACGGGGTGCCGCTGCACGTGTGGGTGCTGCGCGGGCCGCAGCCCGGCGACGAGTTCCGGCACGTCCTGCTGCTGGATGCCGCCACCGGCGCCGACGAGGACCGGGCCGGGCTGCCCGCCGCCGTCCTGGCCGCCTGGCGGGAGTTCGACACCGCGGCCCGCACCGGCGCCCCGCTGCCCGCCGACCGGCCCGGCCGCTCCCGGGCCGTCCCCGCGCTCGACCTGCTCGACGACGAGACCGACCTCACCCCCGCCCGCCACCTGCCCGCCGCCCCCGCCGCGGCCGCCCCCGACCTGCTCACCGCCCTGCGCGGACGGCTGGGCGCCGAACTCGCCCGGCTCGCCGACCTCGACACCGCGCTGCCCGCCGTCGCCCCCGCCACCGCCGCCGGACCGCCGCAGGTCAGCATCGGCGAACTCGCCCGCTCCGGCGCCCTCCAGGTGCACTCCTCCGGCCAGGGCGCCCCCGCCCGGCCCGGCGGCCGCACCCCGCTGCTCACCGACCAGGACCTGCAGAACGGCACCCCGCCGAGCGCCGCCACCGACGCCGCCGACGCCCTGACGGCCCGTCAGGGCGACGTCCTGGTCCCGGTGCTGGGCGGCGAGGGCGCACGGGCCGTGCACCCCGGCGGCCCCTGGGACGGCGCCGCCCTCGGCCCCCGGCTGCACCTGCTGCGCCCCGACCCCGACCTGCTCGACCCCGACTTCCTGGCCGGCCAGCTGCGCGCCACCGGCGCCGGACGCCGGGCCAGCAGCTACGCCTCCACCACCAGCCGCCTCGACATCCGCCGGGTCGAACTGCCCCGGCTGCCGATCGAGCGCCAGCGCCGCCTGGGCGAGGCGTTCCGGCGGATCGCCGGGTACGAGGACGCGCTCGCCGCCGCCACCGCCGAGGCCCGCGCACTGACCAGGGCGCTCACCGACACCCTCGCCTCCGGGACCGCCGAACCGGCCTGACGGACCGTCGGCCACCGAGCCCCCGCCGTCCCGCCGTCCGGCCGTCCGGCAACGGGAACGCAACGGGCTCCCGGCGCGCCGACCCGTGACGGTACCGTGTGCGCAGCACGTCCCGCCGTCGCCGAGGAGCCACCATGCCCGCCCGCGCCGTCCCGTACCGGAAAGGGCTGACGGCGCTGCTCGCGCTGATACCGGTGCTGAGCCTCGGCCTGCTCGGCATGGTGCCGTCGATGGTGCTCGCCGTCGACCGGCGGCGCCGGGCCGACATCGTCGGCGCGGCCGTCATCGGCCTGATGGAGGTGGGCCTGTTCGTCGCGGCCGCGCTGACCCCCGAGGGCGAGCCGATCGACAACCTCACCACCGGGCTGCTCCTGTTCCCGCTCTTCCTCGGCACCCCCGTGCACTTCCTGCTGATGAACCGGCGCGACCGGTGGCCCGCCGGCGCCGCCCCGGCCCCCGCCCCGTACGGGTACGCCTACCCGCCGGTCGGCTACCTGCCGCAGCCCGGTCCGACGGTGCCGCCCGGGCCGACGATGCCGCCCGGTCCGATGGTGAAGTCCGGTCCGACGATGCGGCCCGCGCCGCCGTACGCGGTCACCGAGCCCCACCCGGCCAACCCGTACGCGACCCCGTACCCGCCCGCCGCGCCCGCCGTGCCGCCCGCCCCCGCCGTCCCCGCGCCCGCCGCGCCGACCGGCGCCGCCGAGCTGCGCGAACTCGGCGAACTGCTGCGCCGGCAGGCCGGGAACGGGCAGCCGTGAGCCGGGTCGTCGGCGGGCGCTACCTGCTCGACGAGAAGATCGGGCACGGCGGGATGGGCCAGGTCTGGGCCGCCCGCGACCAGCGGCTGGAACGCCGGGTCGCGGTGAAGCTGCTGCGCACCGACGCGCTGCCGAACCCCGCCGGGCGCGGCGACAGCCAGGCCGACCTGCTGCGCCGCCGCTTCCTGCGCGAGTGCCGGATCGGCGCCGGGCTCGACCACCCCGGACTGGTCACCGTCTACGACGCGGGCACCGACGGGGAGGAGCTGTACCTGGTCATGCAGTGCGTCCCCGGCCTCAGCCTGGCCGACCTGGTCGCCGAGGAGGGCCCGCTGCCGGTCGAACGGGCCGTCGCCGTCGCCGGGCAGCTGTGCGCCGCGCTGGCCGCCGTGCACAGCGCGCAGGTGGTCCACCGCGACCTCAAGCCCAGCAACGTGATGATCCGGCCCGACGGCCGGGCGATCCTGCTCGACCTGGGCATCGCCACCGCCCTCGACCCCGGCGCCACCCGCCTCACCCTCACCGGCAGCCCGATCGGCAGCCCCGCCTACATGGCCCCCGAACAGGCCATGGCCGCCCTCGCCGACCGCCGCAGCGACCTGTACGCGCTCGGCTGCATGCTGCACGAGATGCTGGCCGGCGACCCGCCGTTCCCCGCCCCCACCGCGCTCGCCGTGCTGCGCCGCCAGGTCGACGACCCGCCCGTCCCGCTGCGCCGGCTGCGCGCCGAGGTGCCCGCCGCACTGGAGGCGCTGGTCCTGCGGCTGCTCGCCAAGCGCCCCGAGGAACGGCCCGCCGACGCCGCCGAGGTGCACGCCGTCCTGCTGCCGATGCTGCCCGCCCCCACCGGCCGGATCCGCACCCGGCTGCCCGCCGTCCCCGACCCCGGCGACCCCTACCGCTACCCCCACCACCCGCAGCCCACCCCGCTGCTCGTCCCGCCAC
>NZ_JOGH01000152.1:0-12655 GCF_000721345.1 Kitasatospora sp. NRRL B-11411
ACGCACACCCACACCCCCACCCCGACCCCCACCGCCGCCCACTCGACCCTGGTCGCCGCCCCGCCGCCGGACACCCCGGCCGGGCCGGGGCCGCTCGAGCCCTCGGTCTGGGCGACCGTCCTGCTCGTCACCGTCCTGCTGCCGGCCGCGCTCGCGGCCCTCGCCGGGCAGCACATCGCCTTCTCCAGGAGGAGCCGTTGAATCCCGCTCCGTTGATCGGCGCCCTCGGGGCCATGGCGCTCGCGGTGGGCGCGCTCGCGGTGGCGCACCGGGTGCGCCCAGAGGTTCCGGAGGGCGAGCCGTTCCCGGAACCGCATCCCACGCTCGGGGCGATCGGCTCCGGGCTGCTGTCCGGGTTCACCCTGCTGACGGGGTTCCTGATCGCCACCGGTTGGGCCGCCCGCAGCACCGGCATCGTGCCGCCGGACGGCCTGTACATCGCGGACCTCGCGGCGGGCGGCGCCGTCCTGCTGTACCCGTCGCTCGCGGGGCTGCCGTTCACTCCCCGGTACATCACGGCGGTGTGCCTGTTCGGACTGCTGGTCGGCTACGTGATGGTGACGGCCGTTCAGCTCCGGCCCTGATCCGCGTCGCAGGCCACCGGAAAAAGGGGTGCCCCGCCGGCCCACGGGTGGGGGGTGGCCGGCGGGGCTGGGAAGGATGGTTCAGGAGGTGGTGCAGGCGGCGCCGTTCAGCGTGAAGGCGGTCGGGGTGGTGTTGTTCGACCCGTACGTGGCCTGCAGACCGAAGCTGGTGGAGGCGCCGGCCGCCAGGGTGCCGTTGTAGCCGAGGTCGGTGGCGGTGACGGCGGCCCCGTTCTGGGTGACGGTGGCGTTCCAGGCACTGGTGATCTTCTGGTCACCGGGGAACGTCCAGCCGAGCTTCCAGCCGGAGATCGCGCTGCTGCCGGTGTTCTTCACCGTCACGTCGGCGGTGAAGCCGCCCGCCCAGGAGTTGGCCCGGTACGCGATCGAGCAGGACGCGTTCCCGGTCGGCGGCTGGGACGTCGGCGGCTGGGAGGTCGGGGGCTGCGACGTCGGGGGCTGCGAGGTGGGCGGCTGGGACGTCGGCGGCTGCGAGGTGGGCGGCGTGCTCGGGTCGGACGCGTTCTGGGCCAGCTGGTAGGCGATGTCGGGGACGAACGTCCCGGCCGCGGCCGCGCAGCCGTCGGCCTCGCCCGGGGGCTTGATCCACAAGAAGGCGTCGACCGCACTGTCGTTGGTGGCGGCGGTCGGGTAGTTGCCGATCTTGCGACCGCTCGGGTCGCACCAGACGCTGCCCGCGGGGCCGTTGCCGTTGCGGCTGGTGTCGATGACGGCGTGCAGGTTGCCGGGGCTGCCGAGGGCGTTCAGCACGTTGTGGGCGAACGAGGTCTCGTTGGCGGTGGTGTTGAAGTTGGAGACGTTGCTGAAGAAGCCGTCCGCGTTGAGCACGCCCGCGCTGCGCAGCCGGTTGGCCTGCTCGGAGGCCGAGTTCCAGGCGGAGTGGCCGGCGTCGAGGTAGACCTTGGCGTTCGGGTTGGCGGCGTGGATGGTGCCGACGGCGCGGGACAGCGAGGCGAACCGGTCGCTCTGCTGCTGGGCGCTCAGGCAGGTGGTGAGCGCGATCGAGTCGGGCTCCAGCACCACGACCGAGCGCGAACTGCCGAGCCCGGCCGCGAACTTGCCGACCCAGGCGTCGTACGAGCCGAGGTCGGGGGCGCCGCCGGCCGAGGCGCCGCCGCAGTCCCGGTTGGGGATCATGTAGGCCACCAGCACCGGCACCTGGCCGGCCTGGGCGGCGGCCGAGGTGACCGTGCGGACGTCGGAAGTGATGGTGTCGGGGCGGTAGTTGGCGAACCAGATGCCCTGCGACTGGCTGGCGATCCGCTTGGAGATCACCGGCGCCCGGTAGTCGCCGGGGTTGGCCGCGGCCCACTTGACCACCTGCGAGGTCGGGTCCTTGTAGAACTGGGTGTCGGCGGCCAGGCTGCCCTGCACGGCCGCGTCCGCCCCGGACTGGGTGACGGCGACCAGGCCGACGGCGGCGGTCGCGGCGGCGAGGGCGAGGGCGGCGGCGCGACGGGTCGGCCGGGCGGGCGGGACGGCGGCGCGACGGTGGGGGTCGGGGGTGTGCACGGTGTCCTCCGGGGGGTGCTCTCGGGTGGGAGAGGCGGTCGGCATCGAGGTGGGGACATGCTGACCGGGGACGATGCGGGAGCCGAAGCGTGGGAGCGCTCCCGCAGCGAACCGCGGCCGATGCTAGCGGCCCGACCCACCCCCGCGGCAGGCCCCCCGCACCACGAACTCCCGCCCCGCCACCCGCCGCTGACCCCGCGCCACGCTGTCGAACTGCTGTCGAACGGCCCCTTCGCACACGTCGCACCGCACTTCGGAAGGGTCCCCGACAACCCTCCCGATCCGGGAAACTTTCACACCCGGCCGCCGCCGAGCCCCCCGGGGACAGCCTTCCGGCCCCACCGCGCGGTGGCGAGGCACCCCTTGCACCCGCAACGGAGCGGTGCGGTGCCGCCGGTGTCCCCGACGGCACGCGTCCCGGTTCAGTCGGCCGTCAACGGGTCGGCCCGGGCGAGGAGTTCGGCGAGCGGGGTACCGGTGCGGGCGGCGATGGTCCGGCGGGAGCGCAGTTGGGCGCGGGTGCGGGGGCGGAACTTGGGTTCCCGTCCGCATCCGCAGGGTTCGAAGCCCTCGTAGCGCAGTCCGGCGGCCAGCACGGCCGCGACCACCGACCAGGCCTTCCGGTCGGTCCGGCGGGGTGCGGCGAAGTCGTGGCCGGCGCAGGCCAGCGGCCCGGTGCAGTTCGGGCAGCGGTAGCCGGGGCCCCGGTGGTCGGCGGGGTGGCGCTTGAAGCTGACCCGGCAGGACACGCACGCGTAGTGCATCTTGGCGGGGAAGACGGCGTAGGTGCACACGGCCCCGACCCTACCGGCGACCGCCCACCGCCCGCCGCCCGTTTCCGCCCCGTTCCCGTCCCGGCCGGGTAACCGGCGGGAGCCGGGCCAGGAACCGGCGAGGGCCGGGCCGGAGGACGAATCCCGACCCGACCCCTCGCGCACGGCGCTGAACACCGGTCAGCTACCGGTCTTGGCGCCCTTCATCAGTTCGGTGAAGTCCACCGTGTCGCTCGCCTGCGGGGCGCTAATCTCGACCTGGGTCCCGTAGTCGGAGTAGAGGCCGGTCGCGGTGAACAGGCCGGCCTTCATCTGGAGCTGTTCGACCTTCTTCGCCAGCAGGTTGTCCGCGGTGATCCAGACCTCGATGTGGTCGCTAGTGGCTCCGGCGGTGGCGAGCTGCTGCTTGAGGCCGTCGACCTGTTCCTGGGTCAGGCCCTGGGCGATGGCCTGCCCGGCGAGGTCGTCGGTCGTGACGTCGCCGGTGTACTTGGTGGTCGGGGCGCCGTTCACGGTCTCGGTGCCGGCCTCGTTGATCTTGCCGGAGGCGATCAGGGCCCGCACCGAGGCGATCGGGTCGGCGGTCTGCAGCTGCTTCTTGAGGCTCTCGCCGGAGGGGCCCATCAGCTTGGCGAGGTCCGCGTAGTCGTACTTGATCCAGTGGGCGCCGCCGAGCTGGCTCGCCATCCCGTCGCCCATGTTCACGTACATCGCGTCGCCGAGGTAGCGGGCGGTGAAGCTGCCGTCGCCGCCGGCCTTGGCGATGTTCGTGCCCAGCGCGCCGCCGAGGCTGCCGGTCAACTGGCCCTGCATGCCGTGCTCCCAGGCGATGGCGCCCTTCATCTCGTTCTTCGTGCCGCCGATCTCGGTGACCAGTTCGACCTTGGCGGACTTGGCCGCGCTGGTCTTGTCCCCGACCATCTTGAGCAGCGCGGCGGGCGTCAGGGCGGCGTCCTTCGTGGCGGCCGCCGAGCTGCCGTTGCCGTTGCCCTTGTCCGAGCCGTTCGGGGCGGCGTCGCCGCCGGCGCCCTTGCTTCCGCAGCCGGTCGCGGTCAGTGCGAGCGCGACGGCGGCAACGGCGAGGAACGTACGTCCGGTTGTGCGCATGAGCTTCTTCTCTCCCCCTGGGAACGCTCCGGGCGCGGTGTCTCCGCCCCCGGTGCCGACGGGCACGTTACCCGAGGTCCCCCGTCGCCGTTCTCCGGTTTTCGTGCCGGACTCTAGCCGATGCCGACGACAGCCCTGCGGCACCCCCGCACCGGCCCTGCGGCACCCCCGCACCGGCCCTGCGGCACCCCCGCACCGACCCGGCGACGCCCCCGCACCAGCCCGGCAACGCTCTCCCGGCCGCCCTGCGGCACCCCCGCACAGGGGCGTCCCCGCCGGTTCAGGCGGCCTCGACGGGCAGTTCGGCGAGCCGCCACTCGAGCATTCCGTCGTCGAGCCGGACGGCCCGGCGGCCGCGCGCGTGCAGCAGTCGGAGGGCGTCGTGGGAGAGGGCGCAGTACGCGCCGCGGCAGTAGACGACGACCTCGGTGTCGGCGGGGAGTTCGCCGATCCGGTCGGCGAGTTCCTCGACGGGGATGGAGAGCGCGCCGGGGATGTGTCCGGCGGCGTACTCCTCGGCGGGGCGGACGTCGAGGACGACGGCCCGTCCGGCGGCGACCAGGGCGTGCAGTTCCTCGCGGGTGAGGCTGTCGTCGGCCGGGTCCGCGCCGAGGTAGGCGGCGCTGGCGGGGGCGACGGCGGCCTGGTGGCGGGCGGCGACCTGGCGGAGCTGGGCGAACAGGGCGGCGACGTCGTCCCCGGCGAGGCGGTAGTGGATCCGGACGCCGTCGCGGCGGGTGGCGACGAGTCCGGCCTGCTTGAGGGTCTGCAGGTGGGCGGAGGCGGTGGTGAGGTTGAGCCCGGCGGTCCTGGCGAGGGCTTCGACGGTGCGTTCGCCCTGGGCCAGCAGGTCGAGCAGTTCGAGCCGCTTTCCGTTGGAGAGGGCCTTGCCGGTGGTGGCGAACGCCTCGTACAGCTCGGTCTTCGCGGCCCGGTCCGCCACGGCGGTCACCTCTTCCTCGCGCATTCTATGGAATAAGGGTACTGCCGCGCCGGTCGCCGTCCCGCCGCTCAGCGCTGCGGCGCGCGGGCGGGTTCGGGCAGGTCCAGGGTGGCGATGTCCTCGCCCATGGCGAGCATCCGCTCCAGCAGCACGCGCCGGCCGAGCAGGGTGTTGCGCAGCCACAGTCCGCGGGCGGTGCGCGGGGCGAGGAAGGGGCCGGTGCGGTCGCCGCCGCGCTGGCAGCGTTCGGCGTAGGGGCGGACGGTGCGCTCGTAGCGGGTGAGGGCGGTGCGGTGGTCGCCGTCGGCGCGGGCGAGTTCGGTGGCCAGCACGTACGCGGCGACCAGTGCGGTGCCGGTGCCCATGCCGCCGATGGTGGCGCCGCAGGCGGCGTCGCCGAGCAGGGCGATCCGGCCGGTGGACCAGGCGGGGACGTCGGCGCGGCTGATCGAGTCGACGTACAGGTCGCGGTCGTCGACCTCGTCCAGGGTGGCGAGCAGTTGCGGGACGGGGTGCGGCAGGTCGGCGAAGCGCTCGCGCAGCAGGGCCTTGAGGCGGGCGGGGTCGTGCCGGTCGAGGGCGAGTTCGGGTGCGGCGAACAGCAGGAAGGCGCCGGCCCGTTCGGGGTCGCGGGGGTCGGCTCCGGCGGCGGCGAGCCGGCCGGGGGTGTTGAGGCCGGTGCTGCCGGCGGGCAGGCCGAGGCGGTTGGCGAAGGGCCAGGTGGCGGCGTAGTAGCCGAGGTGGCGGACGTACTGCCGTTCCGGTCCGAAGGCGAGGGCGCGGACCCGGGAGTGCAGGCCGTCGGCGCCGACCACCAGGTCGAAGTGCCGTTCGGGGGCGTGCCGGAAGCCCACCCGGACGCCGCCGGTGTCCTGCTCGTCCTGCCGCAGGGTGGTGACGGTGTCGCCGAACAGGTACTCGGTGCCGGGGGCGCTGTGCCGGTGCAGCAGCCGGGCCAGGTCGCCGCGCCGGATCTCCACCTCGCCGCCGGCGAACTCGGCGGGCAGCCGCAGCCGGGTGCGGCCGCGGACGTCGGTGAAGGTCATCGGGGTGCCGCCGGTCTGCCGTTCGCGCAGTTCCTCCAGCAGGCCCATCCGCCGCAGCACGGTCAGGTGGGTGGGGCCGCGGAAGTCGACGGCCTGCCCGCCGGCCCGCAGCCCGGGGGCGAGTTCGACCACGGTGGGCCGGTGCCCGTACCGGGCGAGCCAGTACGCGAGCGCGGGGCCGCCGATGCCGGCGCCGGAGATCAGGATCCGCATGGTGTTCCTCCCGTGGCGGGTCACCGCCGATCAACTGCGTCCACCGGACACAGTTCGTTGCTGTGTACGGTAGACACAGTTCCGGGTCGCGCACAAGGCCGGCCCGTGGCGCGAGGAGGGGCCGTGACCGAACCGCACCCGGCGCTGCGGCTGCTGTGGGAGCCGCCCGCCCGCCCGACCAGGGGGCCGAAACCGGGCCTCACCCTGGAGTCGATCGCCCGCGCCGGGATCGAGGCCGCGGACGCCGAGGGCCTGGCGGCGGTGTCCATGCAGCGGGTCGCGGGGCTGCTCGGCCACACCAAGATGGCGCTGTACCGGTACGTGCCGGGCAAGGCCGAACTGGTCGCGCTGATGATCGAGCACGCCGCGGGCGACCCCCCGCCGCCGAGCGACGCCCCCTGGCGCGAGCAGCTCACCGACTGGGCGCGCCGGATGTCCGCCGTCCTGACCGCCCACCCCTGGCTGCTGGACGCCCTCGCCGCCCCCCGCCCCACCGGCCCGCGCGAACTCGCCTGGCTGGAACGCGTGGTGGCGGCCCTGGACGGCCACGGCCTGTCCGGCGCCGAACGCATGGACGCCGCCGTGCTGCTGGTCGGCCACGTCCGCACGATCGCCGCCCAGCACCGCCAGTCCCGCGACGGCTCGCCCGAGGCCGAACTGCTGCGCGCCCTCGTCCCCCTGGTCCACACCCACGCCACCCGCTACCCGGCCCTCGCCGCCGCCCTCGCCGAACCCCCCGACGGCCGCGACAACGCCTACGACTTCGGCATCGCCCGGATCCTCGACGGCCTCGCCGCCCTCATCGACCACCGCCGCGGCTCACCCTCCTCCGCCGCCGGGACGGACCGGGCGCCGGACGCCTGAGTACGGATGCTCAGGCGCCCGGCCCGCGACTCGCCGACAGTGGAGCGGAAGCCGGCCCCGGGGGCACGGATGACCGGCCCGGAGGCGTGAACGGCCGGCCCGGAGGCGCGGATGACCGGCCCGGAGGCGTGAACGGCAGGACCGGAGGCATGAACGGCCGCCCAGGCGGCACGAATGGCCGGCCCGGAGGCGGGGAAGACGGAACCGGAGGTGCGGAAGTGGCGCGGAGCGAGTCGTTGGGGGCCCGGTGCGCCCGGGCGTTCGGGCTGGTCGGGGGGCTCGCCGTGCTGTGGCTCCACGGGTCGAACATCGGCGGCCCCCCGAAGCGGACGATGCGGCGGCTGGCCGCCTCGCCCGAGGTGCGGGCCCGCCGGGACGCGGCGGAGCGGGAGATGCGGGCCGCGGTCGGACGGCTGGGCGCGGTGGACGGCCTGGAGCACGTGGTGACGCGTTTCACCGAGTCCTTCACCCGCTACACCCGGATCGTGAACTTCGGCTCCCCCTCCGTCCACGGCGTCACCTGCGACCTGCGGGCCGTCGCCTGGTTCGGCGTCCGCGGCGAGGTGGCCGACGTCCTGGACGAGCTGCGGCGGCAGGGCCTCGCGGACTGGCTGCCGGTGCCGGAGGGACGGCGCGACACCCCGCCGCCCGCGCCGGAGTTCGGCGCCCCGGGGCTGCGGATCGACTGGGACCGGCCGGGGGCGCCGCTGTCGCCGCCCGAACCGGGGCGGGCGCCGCGCCGCGGCCCCGGGACCGCCCGGCTGAGCCACCGCCGCTGGAGCGTCCCGCGCCGGCCGCCGCAGCCGGCGGACGCCCGGGCCCGGTACGGCACCCTGCTGGTCCTGAGCCTCGGCGGCCCGGGCCACCACGGCACGGGGCACTTCAGCGTCGACCGCCGGAAGGGCTGACGCCGCAGCGCCTCTGACCGGGCGTCAGGACTGGCGGCCGCGCGGGGCGGCGCGGTGGCGGCCGCGGCGGGCGGGGGCGCGGGTCGCGGTGACGGCCGCCGCGACGACGAGGGGGCTGAGCAGCAGAACCATGGTGAGGTGCATCGTGGTGCCTCCGGGTGTCCGGGTGGTCCGGTTCCTGCTGGTGCGGTTACCCGTACCTGGCGCGGACATGTGGACCGCCGGACCGGGTCACCCGCCCGGACCGCGCCCCGGCCCTGATCTCGCCCGATCGGTCGTCCACCATCGGTGGATCTTCCCGGGCCGACGATCCGTCAATCTGCTTCGCGGGGGCGCTCGGGCAGCACGATCGGCGCGCCCCCGCGCGGGTGCGCCAGGACCTCGACGGGGTGGCGGTAGACCCGGCTGAGCAGGTCGGCGTCCAGGATCTCGCCGGTGGGGCCGGTGGCGACGGTGCGTCCGGCGTCGAGCAGGGCGATCCGGTCGGCGTGCGCGGCGGCCAGCGTGAGGTCGTGCAGGACGACGACCACGCCGTGTCCGGCGTCGGCACGTTCCCGGGCGATCCGCAACACGAGTTCCTGGTGGCGCAGGTCGAGCGCGGCGGTGGGTTCGTCGAGCAGCAGCAGCGCGGTGTCCTGGGCGAGGATCCGGGCCAGGGCGACCCTGGCCCGTTCGCCGCCGGAGAGCGCGGTGAACGGGCGCCCGGCGAGGTGGGTGCAGTCGGTGGCGGCCATCGCGCGGGCGACGGCGGCCTCGTCCTCGGCGGGGGTGCAGCGGCCGGACCAGGGGGCGCGTCCCATCCGGACCACCTCGGCGGCGGGGAACGGGAAGGACACCTCGTGGGTCTGCGGCAGCAGGGCGCGGCGGCGGGCGAGTTCGAGCGGCTTGTGCGCGGCCAGCGGGCGGCCGTCGATCCGGACCTCGCCGCGGGCGGGGCGCCGGTCGCCGGCCAGCACGGACAGCAGGGTGGACTTCCCGGCGCCGTTGGGCCCGAGCAGGGCGAGGATCTCCCCGGCGCGCACGGTCAGGTGGACGTCGGCCAGCAACTCCCGTCCCCCGGCGGCGAAGCCGATCCCCTCGGCCTCCAGCAGTGCGGTCATGCCCAGCCTCCCTGGCGGCGTCGGGTGCGGCGCAGCAGCCAGAAGAAGAACGGGCTGCCGATGAGTGCGGTCAGGACGCCGAGCGGGAGTTCGGCGGGTGCGGCCAGGGTGCGGGCGGCGAGGTCGCCGGCGACCAGGACGAGCGCGCCGCCGACGGCGGCGGCGGGCAGCAGGAAGCGGTGGCCGGGCCCGGCGAGCATCCGCAGCAGGTGCGGGACGACCAGGCCGACGAAGCCGATGATGCCGCTGACCGCGACGGCGGCGGCGGTGAGCAGCGCGACCACGGTGATCAGCACGATCCGCATCCGTTCGACGTCCACGCCCAGGTGCCGGGCGGGGCGTTCGCCGAGCGCGAGCAGGTCGAGGCGGCGGGCGTAGCGGGGGGCGACGGCCAGGCCGAGGGCGGCGAACGGCAGGACGGCGAGCACCTTCGTCCAACTGGCCTGGGAGAGCGAGCCGAGCTGCCAGAACGTCACCTGGCTGATCGCGGCGGTGTCGGCGGTGAACAGCAGCAGGCCGATCAGGGCGCCGCAGAACGCGTTGACGGCGACGCCGGTGAGCAGCAGGGTGACCACCTCGGTGCGGCCGCCGCTGCGCGACATGGCGTAGACGGCGCCGACGGTGAGCAGGCCGGAGGCGAACGCGGCGGCGGTGACGGTCCACGAGCCGAGGGCGTCCAGGCCGAGCACGATGCAGGCGACGGCGCCGACCGCGCCGCCGGAGGAGACGCCGATCACGGCGGGTTCGGCCAGCGGGTTGCCGAACACGCCCTGCATCAGCGCCCCGGCGCAGCCGAGCGCGGCGCCGACCAGCAGGGCGAGCACGACCCGGGGCAGCCGGACGTTCCACAGCACCGATTCGGGGACCCGTTCCAGGGCGTGGCCGCCGAGGTGGGCGCGGTGGGCGAGCGAGGCGAGGATGTCGCCGAGCGGGATGGCGTAGGCGCCGGTGCCTGCGGCGAGCAGGGCGACGGCGAGCAGGGCGGCGCCGAGTCCGGCCAGCAGCAGCGGGCGCTTGTCGCGGGCGGGCTTGTCCGCCAGGGGCAGGGCGGGGGTCTCGGGCGGGGCGGTGGTGGTCACTTGGCGTCCCGGTGCAGTTGGTCGGCGATCTCGCGCAGCACCTGGGGGGTGCGCGGGCCGTAGGAGAGCAGGCGGCCGTCGTCGACGGAGATGATCCGGCGGTCGAGTCCGGCGGGGGTCTGGGCGACGCCGGGGAGCTTGAGCATGCCGTCGACGCCGCCGACCGACTGCAGGCCCTTGGTCATCACCAGGATCGCGTCGGGGGCGGCCTTGACCAGGGCCTCGCTGGTGAGCGGGGTGAAGTCGCCGGTGAGGCGGGCGGCGGTGCCCGCGTCCTCGCCGCCGGCGGCCTCGATCAGCGAGGGCGCGCCGGAGTCTGGGCCGCCGAGCAGGAAGACCGAGGCGCTGCCGCGCAGGTACAGGAACGCCACCTTGGGGCGGGCGGCCCCGGCGGCCGGGAGCTGCGCCCGCACCTCGGCGATCTGTTGCCGGGTGCGCTCCTTGAGCTGCGCGCCGGCCTCGGGGACGCCGAGCGCGGCGGCGACGGCGTCGATCCGGGGGCCGATGTCGTCCAGCCGCTTGGCGTCGTCCAGGACGATCAGCGGGACGCCGGCGGCCCGGATCTGTTCGACGGCCTCGGCGGGGCCGGTGCTGCGGTCGGCGAGGACCACGGTGGGGCGCAGCGAGAGGACGCCCTCGGCGGAGACCTCGTGGGCCTGGGTGATGACGGGGAGCTTGGCCGCCTGTTCGAAGGTGGTGGAGACGTCGCGGGCGACCGCGCGGTCGCCGAGGCCGAGGCTGAAGACCAGTTCGGCGAGGCTGCCGTTGAGCGGGATGATCCGCTCGGCGCTGGTGACGGTGACCTGGCGGCCGTCGGCGGAGGGGACGGTGACGGGCAGTCGGGGGGCGGGGGTGTCGGGCAGCGCCTCGATCCGGTCCGGGTCGGCGGCGGGGGCGGCGGCCCCGGCCTTCGGGTCGGTGGCGGTGGCGGCCCGGCCGGTGGCGCAGGCGGAGGCGCCGAGCAGGAGTCCGAGGACGGCGAGCAGGACGGCGGGGGCGGTTCTGCTCCGGTCGCGGAGGGTGCGGGTCAACCTCGGGCCTTTCTCGGTGCGTTGACGTCCCGTCGGGGCCGACCCGAGGGGTCGTGGGCGGAACACTTGACTCATATATTAGGTTAGCCTTACCTCAATTCGGCAAGGGGGTCCTGCCCTCCGCATCCCCTGCCACCTGCCCACTTCCCCTCCGCCGAGGAGTGATCCGCCATGCCCGTCCCCGGACGGCCCCCCGTAGCACCCCGCCGCCCGGCCGGACGGCTGCGCGCCGCGCTCGTGCTGCCGCTCGCCCTGCTGCTGGCCCTGGCCTGGCTCCCCGGCCGGGCCGCCGCGGCCGACCCGGCGGTCTCCGGCGGCCGGCTCGACTGGGGCGTCAAGCAGTCCTTCCTCACCTACCTCACCGGCCCGGTGGCGAACGGCAAGTGGGCCCTCACCGGCGGCGCGGCCACCGTCGGCGGCTCGGTGTTCCGCTTCCACTCCGCGGCCGGCAGCTACGACCCGGCCACCGGCGCGCTCTCCGCCGCCTTCCAGGGCGGCGTTCGCTTCACCGGCCACCCGGAGAACGGCGGCAACGCGCTCGACCTCGCCCTCTCCCGGCTCACCGTCAAGGCCGGCGCCGACGGCAGCGCCGGCCTGTACGCGGACGTCAGCTCCAAGTCCCGGCAGACCGGCCGGACCTCCAGCGCCGCCCAGGCCCGGATCGCCGACCTCTCCCTGGCCGGCGTCTCGCTCAGGAACGCCGCCGGCACCCTGACCCTGAGCAACGTCCCCGCCACGCTGACCTCCAACGGGGCCGACGCCTTCGGCGGCTTCTACACCGCGGGCACCGCGCTCGACCCGCTCACCTTCTCCGTCACCCTCAAGTCCCCGGCCACCGCGCCCACTTCGACGCCCACCCCGTCCGCGACCCCGACCACCGAGGCTCCGACCGCCTCGGCCCCGGCCGCCACCGTCCTCGACCGGGGCGCGTTCGACTGGGGCGTCCGGCGCACCTTCCGCGACTACGTCACCGGCTCCGTCGCCCGGGGCGGTTGGCAGCTCGGCGACGGCGCGGCCGACGGCGGGGCCTTCTTCCGCTGGACGCCCGCCCGCGGCAGCTGGGACCCGGCCACCGGCACCCTCGACGCGGCCTTCACCGGCACCGTCCGCTTCACCGGCCTGCGCGAGGGCGACGCCGACCGCCTCGACCTCACCCTCGCCAACCCGCACCTCACCGCCACCGGCGCCGAGGGCCGCCTCACCGTCGACGTCTCCGGCCGCACCCCCGACGGCGCCACCCGCACCGCCACCGCCACCGAGATCGCCACCTTCGACGCGGGCGCCCTGAGGACCGAGAACGGCCTGCTCACCGCCACCGACCTCCCGCTCACCCTCACCCCCGCCGGGGCGGGCGCCTTCGGCAACCTCTACCCGGCCGGCACCGAGATGGATCCGCTCACCGTCAACCTCCCGCTCACCCCCGCCGCCCCCGTCCCCCCGCTCCCCGACCTCGGCGCCACCCCGGTGCCCGCCC
>NZ_JOGH01000153.1:0-24853 GCF_000721345.1 Kitasatospora sp. NRRL B-11411
GCGGGGCCGCCGGGCAGCGGGGCGCCGGGGCCGGGGGCGCCGGGCAGGCCCATCAGGCCGGGCGGGCCGTCGGTGGCGAGCATGGTCGCCGCGTAGTTGACCGCGTTCGCGGGCGGTCCCGGCGGTACGGGGGCGGCGGGCGGCACCGGGGCGGCGGGCGGCGCGGGCGTGCCGGGTGCCGGGGTGCCGGGGCCGCCGACCGGGTACGGCGGGGTGGCGCCGGGCGGGACGGGCGCGTCGGGCCGGCCGGGGGCGAGCACGGTGGCGGCCTCGGAGCCGGGCGGCGGCGGGACGGGCGCCCCGGGGGCGGGCGCGCCGGTGAAGTAGCTGGGGCCCTCCTCGCCGGACTCCGCGACCGGCGCGGCCTGCGGGACGGGCTGCGGCGCGGACGGCGCGACCGGCGGGGCCGGCGCGGCGGGGGCCGCCGGGGCAGCTGGAGCGACCGGGGCAGCCGGAGCCGCGGGCGCGCCGAGCCGGTCGGCCTCGGCGGCGATCGCGGCGGCCCCGGCCTCCTGCAGCCACTGCGGGGGGCTGAGCAGGAAGGAGGTGGCCTCGACGGCGCCGCGCACCGGCTTGGCCGCGCCGGCCGGGTTGGGGGCGCCCCCGGTGCCGTACAGCTCCTCGAACTGCCGGACCACCTCGTTGACCGGCAGCGGCGGCCAGAGCGTGCTGGCGCCGCTGTCGCGGGCGATCACCAGGCGCAGCGAGGTGCCGGGGCCGCCGGTGTGCTCGCTGCCGTCGACGGCCCAGCAGACGTAGCCGAGGTCGAACTCGCGGACCTTCACCTCGCGGTGCTGCGAGCGCGGCACCCCGGCGTTGATCCAGTCCTCGGCGGTCTCCTGCGCCTGCGCGTACGTGGTCACCACGTCTCGTCCCACCCCTGTCGTTCGTTCAGTTCACCGGGACGGCGCGGGCGAAGCCGCCGTCCACCATGAGTTCGGCGACGGTCTCCAGCTCCGCGGGCCCGCCGGCGAGGCGCAGCAGGAAGGCGTCGAAGCTGTCGCCGCAGGGCAGCAGGAGGCGCTGCACGCGCTGCTCGACGGGTTCGTCGGAGCCGTCGTCGCGGGCGTCGTCGTAGGGCAGGAAGCCGACCGAGCCGGTGCCTTCGCCGCGGACCCTGACGGTCAGCAGGCCGCCCTGCAGGTAGGCGACGGCGAGGTGGTCCTTGGTGAGGTGGTCGCGCAGGCACTTGTTGGCGTACACCAGGTCGTGGGTGCCGTACTCCTCGCTGAGGGTGAGGAACGGCTGGTCGACCAGCAGGCCGAGGTCCACGTCGAGGGCGACGCCGGCCGGGCCGCGGCCGCCGGTGAGCTTCAGGAAGTCCCGGTAGGCGGTCGGCAGCGGGTGGCCGAGGCGCTGTTCGGCGCGCTGGACCAGGTCCTCGGTGACGGCGACCGGGTCGCTGCCGTCCTTGGCCAGCGAGAAGTGCGCGGGGCGGCGGTCCTGGAGCGGGCGGGTGCCGCGCCGGGTGTGGTCGGCGGTGGAGCGGGCCAGGCCGCCGTGGTGCCGCAGCAGGGCCTTGACCTCGACCGGGACGAGTTCCATCCGCCGCCAGCCGGGGGCGGCCCGGCCGACCACGTGGTGCCAGGTCCAGCCGGGCGGGGTGGCGACGGCGCTGTCCAGGTCGGCCCAGAGCTCGTGGCCCTGGGTGTAGAGCGCGGCGTTGGCCGACACGTAGTCGGTCAGGCGCAGTTCGTCGACGCCGAAGCCGGCCGGCGGGTCGGCGACCTCGGCGGCGGCGGCCGCGTACGGCGAGAAGTCCGGGTAGCCGTTCTCGTCGACGCGCACGCCCCCGGGGTGCCGCTGGGCCCGGACCGGATCCGGGAACTGCACCACCTGGCCCGCGTACGCCGCGTTGGGCACGGCGGCGGTGCCGGGCCGACCTGTCGTCATCTGTGGTCCCCCACTGGCAGAAGCCGATGTCCTCGGGGACCAGCGTAGGGCAACGGCCGTTCGCGTTCAGGGGCACGGGGGTACCCGGCGGGGCATCGGGGCCCGGGCACCGGCGGCGGGTCAGCGGCGGCGCAGCGCGGCGGCCAGCGCCTCGGCGACCCGGTGCTGCTGGGCCTCGGTGAGCTGGGGGAACAGCGGCAGGGTGAGCAGTTGCCCGGCGGCCCGCTCGGTGACCGGGAACGCGCCCGCGCCGTGCCCGAGGTGCCGGAACGCGGGCTGCAGGTGGACCGGGACGGGGTAGTGCACGCCGGCGCCGATCCCGGCCTGCTGGAGGGCGGCGAGCACGCCGTCCCGGCCGCGGTCGACCCGGACCGCGTACAGGTGCCAGACGTGCGCGTTGCCGGGCAGGGTGCGCGGCAGGGTGATCCCGTCCAGGCCGCCGAGCAGCTTGTCGTAGCGTGCGGCGGCGGCCCGGCGGGCCTCGTTCCAGGCGGGCAGGCGGCGGAGCTTGGCGCGCAGCACGACGGCCTGCAGGGCGTCCATCCGGGAGTTGAAGCCGAACCGCTCGTGGACGTACTTGCGGGCCGAGCCGTGGTCGCCGAGCAGCCGGACCGCCTCGGCGAGGGCGGCGTCGTCGGTGACCACCGCGCCGGCGTCGCCGTACGCGCCGAGGTTCTTGCCCGGGTAGAAGCTGGTCGCCGAGATCCGCCCCCAGCTGCCGGACGGCCGCCCGTGCCGGGTGGCGCCCTGCGACTGGGCGCCGTCCTCGACCACCGGCAGCCCGTCGGCGGCCTCCAGCAGGTGTTCCATCGGGGCGAGTTGGCCGTTCAGGTGGACGGGCAGCAGCGCCACGGACCCCGGCACCCGGTCGGCGGCCTGCGCGACGTCGATCAGCAGGTGCTCCTCGTCCACGTCCACCAGGACCGGCCGCAGCCCGGCCCGGACCACCGCCTCGGCGGTCGCCACGAAGGTGTTCGCGGGCAGCACCACCCCGCCGCCCGGCGCCAACTCCAGGGCCCGCAGCGCCATTTCGAGCGCATCGGTGCCGTTGGCCGTCCCCACCGCGTGCCCGGCCCCGGAGAACGCCGCGTACTCCCGCTCGAACGCGGCCACCTCGGGGCCCTTCACGTAGGCCCCGCTCGCCAGCACCGCGTCGAAGCCCGCCCGGACCTCCTCGGCGATCTCGGCGTGCGCGGCGTGCAGGTCGACCAGGGGGATGCTGTTCGTCACGGGAACCTCTCGGACCAGGGGCGCGGATCACCTGCGCGGAAGCGTGCAACCAGGGGCGCGGGGAACTGCGCGAAGCGGAAGACGGAAGACGGAAGACGGACGACGGACGACGGAAAGATCGCGGCAAGGGGGGAAGCCCCACGGGGGCGCGCCCCCGGGGTCTAACGCCCCAGCGCAGCCTTGAGCGCCGCGACGACGTGCTCCTGCTGCCCGTGCGTGAGCGAGTGGTACAGCGGCAGGATCAGCGTCCGCGCCGTGAGCGTCTCGGTCACCGGGAGCGGCACCCGGGCGGTGCCCTTGTACGGGGCCTCCAGGTGCGCGGCCATGATGCCGCGCCGCGCGGAGACGCCGTCCGCGGCGAGCCGGGCCAGGACCTCGCCGCGGTCGGGGGCTCCGGCGGGGAGCAGCAGCCACAGCGACTGGAAGTTGGTGCTGCCGTGCGCCGGGTCGCCGACCAGCCCAGCGGCCAGCTCCGCTCCGAGCAACTCCCGGTAGCGGGCGGCGAGTTCGCGCCGCCGGGCGGTCATCGCGGGGAGCTTGCCGAGCTGGACCAGGCCGATCGCGGCCTGGACGTCGGTCATCCGGTGGTTGTAGCCGATCTCGTCGTAGGTCTCGACGGCGCCCGCGCCGCCCGCCCCGGCGTGCCGGTCG
This sequence comes from Kitasatospora sp. NRRL B-11411, assembly GCF_000721345.1. NCBI lineage: Bacteria > Bacillati > Actinomycetota > Actinomycetes > Kitasatosporales > Streptomycetaceae > Kitasatospora > Kitasatospora sp. NRRL B-11411. Next base: position 3,775 of record NZ_JOGH01000153.1, read on the forward strand.
GCGGCCGAGACGCTCATGCCGTGCTCGCGCAGCCGCCGCAGCCGGGCGGCGAGTTCGCCGTCCCGGCAGGTGACCATGCCGCCCTCGCCGGTGGTGAGGAGCTTGCGCGGGTGGAAGGAGTACGCGGCGAGTTCGGCGCCCGCGCCGGCCGGGCGGCCGCGGTAGACGGAGCCGGCGGCGCACGCGGCGTCCTGGACGACGGTGATGCCGCGCGGTTCGACCAGCGCCGCGATCGCGTCCAGGTCGACCGGGACGCCGCCCTGGTCGACCGCGACGACGGCCCGGGTGCGCTCGGTGAGCAGCGGGGCGACGGTGTCGGGGGTGAGGTTGCCGGTGGCCGGGTCGACGTCGGCGAAGACCGGGGTGGCGCCGACGTAGGTGACGGCGTTGGCGGTGGCGATGAAGGAGAGCGAGGGGACGACGACCTCGTCGCCGGGGCCGACGCCGGCGCCGATCATCGCCAGGTGCAGGGCGGTGGTGCAGGAGGAGACCGCGACGGCGTGCGGCACCCCGAGGTGTTCGGCGAAGGCCCGTTCGAAGGCGGCCACCCGGGGGCCCTGGGCGACCCAGCCGGAGCGGACGGCCGCGGCGGCGGCCTCGGCCTCCTCCTCGCCGAGCCAGGGGATCATGACGGGAATGGTGGTCATGGCGGTGGGCTCCTTCGGTTCACGCACGGCCGCGGTCGCGCCCGCGTACGGCTCCCCGTCCCCGCCGCGGCGCGTCCGGCCGGCGGGGGCCTTCGATCCGCGCGGTCGCCCGCGCCCCTGCACCTCCCGGGTGCACTGCACCTCCCGTGCGCGCCGCACCTCCTGGGTGCGCTGCGGCGGCCCTAGTCCTGCGCGCGCCACCAGGCGACGAGTCTGCGCAGCCCGTCGTCGAGGCCGAGTTCGGGCTTCCAGCCGAGGTCGCGTTCGGCGGCGGAGATGTCGGCCAGCCGCCGGACCACGCCGCCGGCGGTGTCCCGGGCCGGGCCGTGCTCGACGTCGAGGTCGGAGTCCATGGCGGCGAGCAGCGCGTCGGCGAGGCCGCGCAGCGAGACCTCGGTGCCGGAGGCGATGTTGTAGACCCGGTCGGTGACGGGGGCGGCGGCGGCCAGCAGGTTGGCCCGGGCGATGTCCTCGGTGTAGACGAAGTCCATGGTCTGGGCGCCGTCGCCGAAGATCAGCGGGGGCTGTCCGGCGGCGATCCGCTCCATCCAGCGGATGAACACCTCGGTGTAGCGGCCGTGCACGTCCATCCGGGGGCCGTACACGTTGAAGTACCGCAGGGCGACGTAGTCGAGGCCGTGCATGGCGTGGAAGCTGCGCAGCAGGCCCTCGTTGAAGACCTTGGCGGCGCCGTACAGGGTGTCGTTGCGGTAGGGGTGCTGGGTCTCGGGCGTCGGGAAGGTGTCGGCGAGGCCGTACACCGAGGCGGTGGAGGAGGCGATCACCTTGCGCACGCCCGTCTCCGCCGCAGCCTCGACCACGTCGAAGGTGCCGTCGACCATGACCTCCAGGGCGAGCCGGGGTTCGGCGGCGCACTGGGTGATCCGGATCGCGGCGAGGTGGAACAGCGCGTCGGTGCCGGGCGCGAGCAGTTCGCGCAGCAGGGCCCGGTCACGGATGTCGCCGTCGACGACCTTCAGCTGTCCGGGGGCGGCGAGTTCCTTGGCCCGGTCCAGGTTGGCGGCCCGGCCGCGGACGAAGTTGTCGAGGACGACGACCTCGCGGGCGCCGGCCTCGACCAGCTGGTCGACGACGGCGGAGCCGATGGTGCCGGCGCCGCCGGTGACCAGGCAGCGGGAGCCTTCGAGCGGGACGGCGGCGTTCATCGGGCGGCGGCCTCCTGCTGGGCGGGGAGTCGGCGGGTGAGCAGCGCGGTGTCGTCGGCGGTGCCGGTGCCGGCGTCCACCGGGACGGTCGCGCCGCCGAGTTCGAGGCTGCGGGAGGCGGCGTGCAGCAGGCGCAGCACGCGCAGTCCGGCCCGGCCGTCGGTGAGCGGGGCGCGGCCCTCGGTGATGGCGGCGGCGAACTCGGCCATCACGTTGCGCAGCGCCTCCTGTTCGACCAGGGCGGGGGCGACCACGTCGCCGACCCGGTAGGAGATCAGGGCGCGGTGCCGGATGGCGTCGGTGAGTTCGTCGGGCGGGGTGAGGTCGACGCCGCGGTCGTGGATCGCCAGCCGGGCCTGCGGGTTGAGGTCGTCCCAGACCAGGGTGCGGCGGGAGCCGCCGATCAGCGTGGTGCGGACCTTGGTCGGGGAGAGCCAGTTGACGTGGCAGTGGGCGAGCGCGCCGTTGGACAGGTGCAGCGTCAGGTAGGCGACGCAGGCCCGGCCGGCGCCGATCGGGTCGGCGGCCTGGGCGCTGACGCCGACGGGTTCGACGTCCGGCGGGAGGACGAAGTCGAGGATGGACAGGTCGTGCGGGGCGAGGTCCCACAGCACGTCGACGTCGGGCTGGACCAGTCCGAGGTTGATCCGCACCGAGTCGAAGAACTGGACGTCGCCGATCTCGCCGCCGTGCACGAGTTCGCGGATCCGGCGCACCACCGGCGTGTAGCAGAAGGTGTGGTCGCACATCAGGACCAGGCCGCGCTCCTCGGCGAGGGCGACCAGGTCGGCGGCCTCGGCGACGGTGGTGGTGATCGGCTTCTCGACCAGGACGTGCTTGCCGGCCTCCAGGGCGGCCCGGGCCAGCGCGTGGTGGGCGCCGGCCGGGGTGGCGACGGCCACCGCCCGGACCCGCTCGTCGGCGAGCACCTGCTCGTACGAGGTGGTGGAGGCGACGGTGGAGTACTCGCCGAGGACCGTGCGGGAGCGCTGTTCGTCGAGGTCGCAGAGCCAGTGCAGCCGCAGGGCGGCGGTCTGCTGGGCGTTGCGGACCAGGTTCGGGCCCCAGTAGCCGGCGCCGACCACGGCCAGGCCGATCCGCCGGTCGGGTTTCCGTTCGGTGCTGCCCGGTGTGGGCACGTGTTCCCCGGGCGCCTCGTGCGCCACGACGTCCGACCCCATCGCAAGACCCCCCTTGCCGCCGCGTCGCTCGAACCGTACCGGCCCGGCCCGGCCCGTCGGGGCACAATCGGCAAAACCGGTGGCGGCCACCCGGGGCGCGGGCGGCGGCAGTTCGGCCCTCCGTACACCTCCGCGCGCCCCGTGTCCGCACCCCGGCGCGGCGTGCGCCGGATCGGTTTGGCAGGCTGGATGCTCTGGGGTGAGGATTCACTGTCCGTGGATCCCGCTACCCTGCGTGATCCACCGCCCGCCGGCCGACCACCGGCAGCGGCGGAGCCGTGCCGCGTACGACGCCGAGGAGCAGCCATGGACCAGTCGGGCCCGCCGCCCGTGTTGCGCCACCAGCGCGACAGCCTGCTGCCCGCGGTCGCGGCGGCGCTGTCGCTGCGCGGCGGCACGGTGCACACCCTGGCCGGGGACAAGTCGGAGCTGGCGCCGGTGCTGCACCCGCTGGTCGGCGAGTTCCTGGCGGGGCTGCCGGTGGAGAAGCGCGAGCGCTTCGTCGGCCGCTGCCCGGAGGCGGCGCTGCTCTCCCAGTACCTGGGGCAGGTGGACGCGTCGCGCTCGAAGCGGGCCGCGCGCAAGCCGATGACCGTGCAGGAGGCCCGCAAGTCGCTCAGGGGGGCCCGGATGACCACGCTGCGGATCCGCGAGGAGGGCGACCCGCTGCACGGCACGCACGCGCCGCCGTGCCGCTCCTGCGGCCCGCTGCTGGAGCACCTGAACGTGGCCAGCGTCGCGGTCGGCCCGCCCGGCCGCTGAGCCCGCGCCACCGAGCGCCCCGTCCCCCCGTCCCCGAGCCCGTGGAGCCCACCCTGAACGCCGGCACCGTCCGCACCCAGCCCCGCTTCCCGGCCGACGTGGCCGCCGCCCTGAAGCAGGCCGGCTGGCACCCCGGCCGCTGGGAGATCCGGCAGGCCGAACTGTGGGCCGACGCCCTGGTCGCGTACGGCGGCCCGCTGGACCCGCAGCACGCGGTGTTCCCGGCCGCGATCGAGGCCTGGGCCGAGTTCGGCGGCCTGGCCTTCGACGTCCCGGGCCCGGGCGACACCCTGGCCCGCACCCCGTTCCTGCTGGACCCGCGCTGCGGCCTGCACGCCCCGCGCACCCTCACCGACCTCGGCCGGGCCCTGGACACCCGGCTCGCCCCGCTCGGCGAGGAGCTGTACGGGCAGGCCCTGCTGGCCATCGACGAGCAGGGCCGGGTCTACAGCCTCGACCACACCGGCGAGTGGTTCCTGGGCGACAGCGTCGACCGGGCGATCGGCACCCTGGTGCTGGGCCGCGCCCCGCACCGGCTGCGCACCGCCCAGGACTGACCGCGCCGGCCGGACGGACCGTCAGGCCGGTGCGGCCGGGCGCCGCAGCCGGGAGGGCAGCACCGCCTCGACCCGGAACCCGCCGCCGTCCTCCCGCCCGGCGTGGAAGGCCCCGCCGAGCGCCACCACCCGCTCGCGCATCCCGACCAGCCCGTTGCCGCCGCTCGGCAGCGCCACCGGCGCCACCCCGCCCGGGCACTCGTTCACCACCGACACCCGCACCCCGTTCGGCACGTACGCCAGCAGCACCGCGACCCGCGCCCCGCCCGCGTACTTGTGCGCGTTGGTCAGGCCCTCCTGCACCACCCGGTACGCGGTCTGCTCGGCCTCCGCGACGTACTCCAGGCGCTCGCCGCTGACCGTCAGGGTCACCGCCATGCCCGCCACCCGGGACTGCTCGACCAGCTCCGGCAGTTCGGCCAGGCCGCCCACCGGGGCCTCCACCTGCTCCTGCGGCTCGGTCATCCGCAGCACCCCGAGGATCTCCCGCAGCTCGTCCAGCGCCTGCCGGCCGGTCTCGCCGATCAGCCGCGCCGACTGCTGGGCCTTGGCCGGGTCCTTGGGGACGATCCGCTCCACCGCGGCGGCGTGCACCACCATCAGGCTGACCCGGTGCGCGACCACGTCGTGCATCTCCCGAGCGATCCTGGTGCGCTCCTCGACCCGGGCCCGCCAGGCCCGCTCGCGGGCCTGGTCGGCCAGCAGGCTCAACTCCCCCTCCAGGCCCTGCGCCCGGTCCTTGAGCGACTCCACCAGGCGCCGCCGGGCCCCCACGTACAGGCCGGTGACCATCGGGGCCACCGCCATGCCGACCGCGACGAACGCCGAGATCACCACGAACACCCAGGTGGGCGGCAGCGGTTCGGCGGGCGGCGCCTTGCTGGGCGCGGTGGTGGCGAACAGCACCATGCCGAAGGTCTCGGCCATCGCCACCGCCGACAGCACCAGCACCCGGGCCCGCCGCGACGGCCACTCCCAGGTCGCCGCCAGTGTGTACAGCGACACCACCAGCAGCACCACGCCGAAGAAGCCCGGCACGAACACCAGCGCCACCACCACCGGCACCACCGGCCAGCGCCGCCGCACCACCAGCGACGCCCCCGCGAGCGCCCCCAGCGCCACGCACACCGCGGTCGCGGGCAGCCCCCAGCCGAGCCGGTCCCGGACCAGCCCGTACGCCCCCGCGGCGCACTCCGCCGCCGACACCGCTGCCAGCGCCACGTCCAGCGCCGCGCCGCGCCGCCGCGCCCACCACCACGGGCCGTCCCCCGACGGCTTCTCACTCATGCCGCCACCATACGCAGTGCCGACGGCGGGCCGACGGCGCCCGGGCAACTGTCCGCCATCCGGCCACCTCTCCGTTCTGGCACCCCGTGCCACCTATGCTGTTGCCCGTCGGACAGCGCGGTCCGCCACCCGTCACCCGCACCGCGGTGATGTCAGAGCCGTTGCCGAAACCCCACCACCACAGGGAGACAGCCGTGACCGCTCCGGTCCCCACTCCGGCGGACAACCCTTCCGTGATCGCCGACGCGGACGACAACGCCGCGCTGCGTGCGGACATCCGCCGCCTCGGCGATCTGCTCGGGGAGACCCTGGTCCGCCAGGAGGGCCCCGAACTGCTGGGCCTGGTCGAGCAGGTGCGCCTGCTGAGCCGCACCGACGGCGAGGCGACGGCGCAGCTGCTGGCGGAGATCGACCTGGACACCGCCGCGAAGCTGGTGCGGGCCTTCTCCACCTACTTCCACCTGGCGAACGTCACCGAGCAGGTGCACCGCGGCCGGGAGTTCGCCGACCGCCGGGCCCGGGAGGGCTCGCTGCTGTCGCAGACCGTGGACCAGCTGAAGGAGGCGGACCCGAAGCACCTGGAGGACACCCTGGCCAACCTCGCGGTGCGCCCGGTGTTCACCGCGCACCCGACCGAGGCCGCCCGCCGCTCGGTGCTGAACAAGCTGCGCCGGGTCGGCGAGCTGCTGGAGCGCATCCACCGCGAACAGGCCGCCACCGGCCGGGCCGACAGCGCCCGGCAGACCTCGGCCCGCCGCCAGGCCGACCGCCGCCTCGCCGAGGTGATCGACCTGCTCTGGCAGACCGACGAGCTGCGGATCGCCCGCCCGGAGCCCACCGACGAGGCCCGCAACGCCGTCTACTACCTGGACGAGCTGTACCGCGACGCCGTCCCGGAGGTGCTGGAGGAGCTGCACGAGGAGCTGGCCCGGGTCGGCCTGGAGCTGCCCGAGGGCGTGCGCCCGCTGACCTTCGGCACCTGGATCGGCGGCGACCGCGACGGCAACCCGAACGTCACCCCGCAGGTCACCTGGGACGTGCTCAACCTGCAGCACGAGTACGGCATCAAGGACGCCCTGGAGGCGATCGACGACCTGCGCGCCGCGCTCTCCACCTCGGTCCGCCTGGCCGGGGCCTCCGAGGAGCTGCTGGCCTCGCTGGACGCCGACCTGGCGCACCTGCCGGAGCTCAGCCCGCGCTACAAGCGGATGAACGCCGAGGAGCCGTACCGGCTGAAGGCCACCTGCATCCGGATCAAGCTGGAGAACACCCGCGACCGGCTGGCCGCCGGCACCGCGCCCACCCCGGGCCGGGACTACGTCGGCACCCGCGACCTGCTGGCCGACCTGCGCCTGATCCAGGACTCGCTGCGGGCCCACCGCGGCGGCCTGATCGCCGACGGCCGCCTGGCCCGGGCGATCCGCACCATCGAGGCGTTCGGCCTGCAGCTGGCCACCATGGACGTGCGCGAGCACGCCGAGGCGCACCACCACGCGCTGGGCCAGCTCTTCGACCGGCTCGGCGAGGAGGCGTGGCGCTACACCGACATGCCGCGCGAGTACCGCCAGCGCCTGCTGTCCAAGGAGATGCGCTCGCGCCGCCCGCTGGCCCCGACCCCGGCGCCGCTGGACGCCGCGGGCGCCAAGACGCTGGGCGTGTTCACCACCATCCGCGAGGGCTTCGAGCGCTTCGGCGACGAGATCGTCGAGTCGTACATCATCTCGATGTGCCAGGGCGCGGACGACGTGTTCGCGGCCGCCGTGCTGGCCCGCGAGGCCGGCCTGATCGACCTGCACGCGGGCATCGCCAAGATCGGCATCGTGCCGCTGCTGGAGACCACCGACGAGCTCCAGGAGGCCGACCGGATCCTGGACGAGATGCTCTCCGACCCCTCCTACCGGCTGCTGGTGTCGCTGCGCGGCGACGTCCAGGAGGTCATGCTCGGCTACTCGGACTCCTCGAAGTTCGGCGGCATCACCACCTCCCAGTGGGAGATCCACCGGGCCCAGCGCCGGCTGCGCGACGTCGCGCACCGCTACGGCATCCGGCTGCGGCTCTTCCACGGCCGCGGCGGCACCGTCGGCCGCGGCGGCGGCCCCTCGCACGAGGCGATCCTGGCCCAGCCCTGGGGCACCCTGGAGGGCGAGATCAAGGTCACCGAGCAGGGCGAGGTGATCAGCGACAAGTACCTGCTGCCCTCGCTGGCCCGGGAGAACCTGGAGCTGACCCTCTCCGCCACGCTGGCCGCGTCCGCGCTGCACACCGCGCCCCGCCAGGCCCCGGAGGAGCTGGCCCGCTGGGACGCCGCGATGGACCGGGTCTCGGCCGCCGCGCACACCTCCTACCGGGCCCTGGTCGAGCAGGAGGACCTGCCGAAGTACTTCTTCGCCGCCACCCCGGTCGACCAGCTGGCCTCGCTGCACCTGGGCTCCCGCCCGTCCCGCCGCCCCGACAGCGGCGCGGGCCTGGACGGCCTGCGGGCCATCCCGTGGGTGTTCGGCTGGACGCAGTCCCGGCAGATCGTGCCCGGCTGGTACGGCGTGGGCTCCGGCCTGGCGGCGGCCCGCGAGGCCGGCCTGTCGGACGTGCTCGACGAGATGCACGGCAACTGGCACTTCTTCCGCAACTTCCTGTCCAACGTCGCCATGACGCTGGCCAAGACCGACCTGCGGATCGCCCGCCACTACGTCGAGCAGCTGGTCCCGGCCGAGCTGCACCACGTCTTCGACCAGATCGTCGCCGAGCACGACCTGACCCTGCGCGAGGTGCTGCGGCTGACCGGCGAGTCGGAGCTGCTGGAGCACGACGAGGTCCTCAAGCAGACCTTCACCGTGCGCGACGCCTACCTCGACCCGATCTCCTACCTGCAGGTCGCGCTGCTGCGCCGGCAGCGCGAGGAGGTCGCGGCCGGCCGCCCCGAGGACCCGCTGCGGGCCCGGGCGCTGCTGCTCACCGTGAACGGCATCGCGGCGGGCCTGCGCAACACCGGCTGATCCGCCCCTCGCAACGCAACGGCGGCCCCCCCCCCCCCCCCCCCCGGGGGGGGGGCCCCCCCGCCACGCCGCCGACATCGCCCTGCTCAAGCGACTGCGCCGCCCTGCACCGCTGCACCCGACGGCCCACCCCCCGGCGGCCAGGCACAGGACGGTGCCTCCGACGACCTTGCCCACGCGCTGTGACCGGATCACGGTCGATACCCCCATAGACGGCACTTCAATCCTTGCTGCACCGAATCCGACGGTATCCGATCGCACGGCGTTTCTGACCCCCGGTCAGCTTCCACCGGGCAAGCGTTGCATGAACGTTGTGTACGGAGGGTGGTCGAATCCGGTGCCGCCAGCACCGGGTGTCAACGGGGCTGCGGAGGTCAGGAGTTGTAGTTCTGCTGGGCCCGCTCCAGGCCGTCCGCCAGCAGCGCCTCGACGGCGTCGGCGGCCCGGTCGACGAACCAGTCGAGGTCCTTGCGCTCGGTGGAGGAGAAGTCCTTGAGCACGAAGTCGGCGACCTCCATCCGGCCCGGCGGGCGGCCGATCCCGCAGCGGACCCGGTGGTAGTCGGGGCCGAGCGACTTGGTGATCGACTTGAGGCCGTTGTGGCCGTTGTCGCCGCCGCCGGTCTTCAGCCGCAGCGCCGCGTAGTCGAGGTCCAGTTCGTCGTGGACGGCGACGATCGCCGGGGTGGGCACCTTGTAGAAGTCGCGCAGCGCGGTGACCGGCCCGCCCGAGAGGTTCATGAAGCTCATCGGCTCGGCCAGCACGACCCGCTTCCCGGCCAGCCGCCCCTCGGCGACCTGGGCGCGGCTCTTGTGGGCCTTGAACTTCGCCCCCATCCGCTGGGCCAGCAGCTCGACCACCATGAAGCCGATGTTGTGCCGGTTGCGGGCGTACTCCTTGCCGGGGTTGCCGAGGCCCACCACCAGCCAGGGGCCGTCGTACTCGCTCATGCCGCTCCTCACGCGGGTGTTCTCCCTACCGTCACATCATCCCGGACACGCCGCTGCCCCGGCCGTCCGCGCACGGGGCGGGACGGCCGGGGCAGCGAAGCGAGGGGTGATCAGGCCTCGGCGCCCTCGGCGGCGGCAGCCTCGTCGGCGGCCTCCTCCTCGGTGGCCTCGGGGGCCTGGGCGCCGATGACCTGCAGCACGACGGCGTCGGCCTCGACGGCCAGCGAGACGCCGGACGGCAGGGTGATGTCGCCGGCGGTGATGGCGGCGCCGGCCTCCAGGCCCTCGACCGAGACGGTGACCGACTCGGGCAGGTGGGTGGCCTCGGCCTCGATCGGGAGGGCGTTGAGCACGTTCTCGATCAGGTTGCCGCCGGGGGCCAGCTCGCCCTCGGTGTGGACCGGGATCTCGACGGTGACCTTCTCGCCGCGCTTGACCAGCAGCAGGTCGACGTGCTCGATGGAGCGCTTGATGGCCTCGCGCTGCACGGCCTTCGGCAGCACGTACTCGTCCTTGCCCTCGATCGGGACGACCAGCAGGGCGTTCGGGGTCTTGAGCGCCATCATCAGGTCGTGGCCGGGCAGGTTCAGGTGCACCGGGGCGTGGCCGTGGCCGTAGACGACACCGGGGACGAAGCCGGCGCGACGGGCACGACGGGCGGCACCCTTGCCGAACTCGGTGCGGGACTCGGCGGCGATGCGGATCTCGGACACGACTGCACTCCTCGTGAAGCGAAGGGGTGCAGGAACGACAGAACCGCCGGGCCACACCCTCAAGTGTTGGGGGGACGCTCGGCGGTTCGATCAAGGCGCATCGTTCTCGCGCGTCGATCACGGAGCACCGAAGCGGGCATCCCTCGCCGAGCAGTCTCCCAAGACTAACCGGGCGGTGGCGCGGACGTGAAATCGGCCCCCGGCTCCGTGCGGAGCCGGGGGCCGGGGAGGGGTCTGACGAGGGGTCAGTGCACGCCCTCGAAGAGGCTGGTGACCGATCCGTCCTCGAACACCTCGCGCACCGCGGCGGCGATCGACGGGGCGATCGACAGCGTGGTGATCTTGTCCAGCTGGAGCTGGGACGGGGTCGGCAGGGTGTTGGTGAACACGAACTCGCTGACCCGGGAGTTCTTCAACCGGTCCGCGGCGGGGCCGGAGAGCACGCCGTGGGTGGCGGCCACGATGACGTCGGCGGCGCCGGCGTCGAAGAGCGCGTCGGCGGCGGCGCAGATGGTGCCGGCGGTGTCGATCATGTCGTCGACCAGGACGCAGACCCGGTCCTTGACGTCACCGACCACCTCGGCGGAGAGGATGGTGTTGGCCTGCGTCATGTCGCGGCGCTTGTGGATGATCGCCAGCGGGGCGTCGAGGCGGTCGCACCACTGGTCGGCGACCTTCACGCGCCCGGCGTCCGGGGAGACGATGGTCAGCTTGGAGCGGTCGGGGACCCGGTTGCCGACGTAGTCGGCGAGCATCGGCAGCGCGAACAGGTGGTCCACCGGGCCGTCGAAGAAGCCCTGGATCTGCGCGGTGTGCAGGTCCACGGCCATCAGCCGGTCGGCGCCGGCCTGGCGCAGCAGGTCGGCGACCAGGCGGGCCGAGATGGGCTCGCGGCCGAGGTGCTTCTTGTCCTGCCGGGCGTAGCCGTAGAACGGGAGGATCGCGGTGATGCTGCGGGCCGACGCGCGCTTGAGCGCGTCGATCATGATCAGCTGCTCCATGATCCACTGGTTGATCGGAGCCGTGTGGCTCTGGATCACGAAGCAGTCCGCGCCGCGGGCGGACTCCAGGAAGCGGACGTAGATCTCGCCGTTGGCGAAGTCCAGGGCCTTGGTCGGGACGAGTTCGGTGCCCAGTTCGCGGGCGACCTCCTCGGCAAGTCCGTGGTGGGCACGGCCGGAAAAGAGTTTGAGCTTCTTCTCACCGGAGGTCGTGATCCCGCTCACTGCACCGTCTCCTCGATGTATTGCCACTCTGGGTGAGTACGCCGAGGCACGGCCGAACAGGCCCGATGGCGCACGTGTGTACTTCAGGTTACGCGCCCCGCCACCGGTCCGACGGCCGGGGACCACTCCTCAAGATCCCCGGCCGCCCCGTCCGACTACTCCGTCCCGTTGGCCTCCGCGGCCGCCCGGGCGGAGGCCGAACCGGGCCGCTTCCGCTCAACCCAGCCCGCGATGTTGCGCTGCTGGGCCCGCGCGACGGCCAGCGAACCGGCCGGGACGTCGTTGGTGATCACCGAGCCGGCCGCCGTGTAGGAGCCGTCACCGACCGTCACCGGGGCGATGAACATGTTGTCGGAACCCGTGCGGCAGTGGGCCCCGATGACCGTCCGGTGCTTGTTCACCCCGTCGTAGTTGACTGTGACCGACGCCGCACCCACGTTGGTGCCCTCGCCGATGGTGGCGTCCCCGATGTACGACAGGTGCGGGACCTTCGCCCCCTCGCCGAGCTCCGAGTTCTTGATCTCGACGTAGGTACCGACCTTCGCCTTCCGGGCCAGCCGGGTGCCCGGCCGCAGGTACGCGTACGGGCCGACCGAGGTCTCCGGCCCGATCTCGGCGCGCTCGGCCGTGGTGTTGCTCACACGGGCGCCCGCGCCGACCGCGGTGTCGGTCAGCGTGCTGTTCGGGCCGACCTCGCAGCCCTCGCCGAGGTGGCTGGCGCCGCGCAGCTGGGTGTTGGGGTGCACCAGCGCGTCCGGCTCGTAGGTCACCTGGACGTCGAGCCAGGTGGAGGCCGGGTCGACCACGGTGACGCCGGCCCGCATGGCGCTCTCCAGCAGCCGGTCGTTGAGCAGCCGGCGGGCCGCGGCCAGCTGCACCCGGTCGTTGATGCCGACGATCTCCCGGTGGTCGGCGGCGACCACCGCGCCGACCCGGTGGCCCTCCCGGCGGAGGATCTCCAGGGTGTCGGTCAGGTACTCCTCGCCCTGCACGTTGTCGGTGCCGACCAGCGAGAGCGCGAGCGCCAGCAGCTTGGCGTCGAAGGCGAACACCCCGGAGTTGATCTCGTTGACGGCCAGCTGCTCGGCGGTGGCGTCCTTGTGCTCGACGATCGCGGAGACCGCGCCGTCCGGGCCGCGCAGGATCCGGCCGTAGCCGGTGGCGTCGGGGACCTCGGCGGTCAGCACGGTGACGCCGTTGCCCTGCTCGGCGTGCGCGGCGGCCAGCGCCCGCAGGGTGGCGCCGGTGAGCAGCGGGGCGTCGCCGGTGGTGACCAGCACGGTGCCGTCCAGCTGCACGCCGTCGGCGGCCAGCGCCTCCAGCGCGGTGCGCACGGCGTGGCCGGTGCCGTTCTGCTCGGTCTGGACGACCGGGCGGGCGGCCGGGTAGTGCTCGGCCAGGTGCGCCTGGACCAGCTCGCGCAGGTGGCCGATCACCACGACCAGCTGACCGGGCGTCAGCTCCTGGGCGGCGGAGACCGCGTGGCCCACCAGGGAGCGCCCGCAGATCTCGTGCAGCACCTTCGGCAGCGCCTTGGACTTCATTCGGGTACCGCCCCCGGCGGCGAGCACGATCACGGCGGCGGGCTGGTTGGCACTCACGCGGGGAGACTCCTCGGTCGATGCGGGTTGAGGGCGCACCGAACAATACCGAGAGAAAACGAACGGAAACCGTCCGAAACGGTCGGGCCGGGACGCTGCCGGGCCGGAAGGGGCTCCGCCGCTAGGATTCGAACCCAGACAAAGGCCTCCAAAGGGCCCTGTGCTGCCATTACACCACGGCGGAAAGGGCGCGCTGCGCGCCCAGCACAGCCTAAGGGCTGACGGCCCGTAGCTCCACCACCTTCCGCGAAGGCGCCCCGTCGACGGGGCGGAATCCGCCGGGCGAACAGTGCGACACGTCCGCGCACGGGCCTTCCGCCCTCCCCGGCCCGGTACTTACGATGCCGTAAGTTACGGATACGTAGGTATTCCGCCGGACCCCTCTCTCCCCCGGGAAGCGCCATGACCATCCAGGCCGGGCAGGCGCCGCCGCGCGCCGCCGAGGACGAACAGACCGCCACCGCACTGTCCGCCACCAGGGGCGGCGAGAAACAGGGCGCGCTGGAGCGCGCCACCCTGGCCCTGTTCATCGCGGTGCCGTTCCTGGGCCTGCTCGCCGCCGTCCCGGTGGCCTGGGGCCGGGGCCTGTCCTGGCTGGACGCCGGCCTCGCCGTCGGCATGTACTTCCTCACCTGCCACGGCATCACCGTCGGCTACCACCGCTACTTCACCCACGGCGCGTTCAAGGCCAACCGCCCGCTGCGGCTGGGCCTGGCGGTGCTCGGCTCGCTGGCCGTCGAGGGCCCGCTGGTGCGCTGGGTCGCCGACCACCGCAAGCACCACCGGTACTCCGACAAGGACGGCGACCCGCACTCGCCGTGGCGCTACGGCGAGAGCCTGCCCGCGCTGCTCAAGGGCCTGTGGTGGGCGCACATGGGCTGGATGTTCGACGAGGAGCAGACCTCGCAGCTCACCTACGCGCCCGACCTGGTCCGCGACCCGGCCATAAGGCGGATCTCCCGGCTGTTCTGGCTGTGGACGCTGATCTCGCTCGGCCTGCCCGCGCTGGTCGGCGGCCTGGCCACCTGGAGCTGGCAGGGCGCGCTGACCGCCTTCTTCTGGGGCTCGCTGGTCCGGGTCGCGCTGCTGCACCACGTCACCTGGTCGATCAACTCGATCTGCCACGCGGTGGGTTCGCGCCCCTTCAAGTCGCGCGACCGGTCCGGCAACGTGTGGTGGCTGGCGGTGCTCTCCTGCGGCGAGTCCTGGCACAACCTGCACCACGCCGACCCCACCTCGGCCCGGCACGGCGTGCTGCGCGGCCAGGTCGACTCCTCCGCCCGGGTCATCCGCTGGTTCGAGCGGGCGGGCTGGGCGCACGACGTCCGCTGGCCCGGCGCGGAGCGGATCGCCGCCCGCCGCGCCGCATGAGTCAGCGCCTACAGCATGATGGAGGGGTGAACGGGACCAACGGAGACAGCGCCGGCCATCGGCAGCCCTCGCGCCGCAGCGGGGGCAAGGGCGCCGGCCGGGTGCGGATGACCGGCAAGCAGCGCCGCGAGCAGCTGCTGGAGATCGGCCGGGCGGTCTTCGCCGAACGCGGCTACGACGGCACCTCGGTCGAGGAGATCGCCGAGCGCGCCGGGGTCTCCAAGCCCGTCGTGTACGAGCACTTCGGCGGCAAGGAGGGCCTGTACGCGGTGGTGGTCGACCGGGAGATGCAGCTGCTGCTCGACATGGTCACCGGCGCGCTCACCGGCGGGCACTCCCGCGAGCTGCTGGAGCAGGCCGCGTTCGCGTTGATGGACTACATCGACACCTCCACCGACGGCTTCAAGATCCTGGTCCGGGACTCGCCGGTGGCCCAGTCCACCGGCTCGTTCGCCTCGCTGATCGGCGACATCGCCACCCAGGTCGAGGACATCCTGGGCCTGGAGTTCAAGTCCCGGGGCTTCGACGCCCGGCTGGCGCCGATGTACTCGCAGATGCTGGTCGGCATGGTGGCGCTGACCGGCCAGTGGTGGCTGGAAGTGCGCAAGCCCGCCAAGGCGGAGGTCGCCGCCCACCTGGTCAACCTCGCCTGGCACGGCCTGGAGGGCCTGGAGCGGCACCCCAAGCTGGTGGGCGACCGCAAGAACTGACGACCGGCCCGGGGCCGCATCGGGATCCCGGGCCGCCCTCGCGACAGGAGCACCCGTGGCGGTCTTCCTGCTGGCCCTCGGCGCGGCCTGCTGCCTGGGCGCCGGATTCGTCCTGCAGCAGCACGCCGCCCAGCGCGCGCCCAGCGGCGACCTGCTGCGCTGGCGGCTGCTGCTGGACCTGATGCGGATGCCCGACTGGCTGCTCGGCATCGCCTTCATGATCGGCGGCCAGGTGCTCTCCGCGCTCGCCCTCAGCCAGGGCGAGGTGGCGCTGGTCGAGCCGCTGCTGGCCACCAACCTGGTCTGGGCGATGCTGCTGGCCGGCCGGATCACCGGCACCCGGCTGGGCCGCTCCGGCTGGGTCGGGGTGGCCCTGATCGCGCTCGGCGTGACCGCGTTCATCGCCGCCGGGCAGCCCGGGGGCGGCGGCCCGGCCGCCGGGCCGCTGCGCTACTGGCTGGTGTTCGGGGTGGTCTCCGGGCTGGCCCTGCTGCTGGTCGCGGTGGCCCGCCGGCTGCCGCTGTTCGAGGAGGCGACGCTGCTGGCGCTGGCCGCCGGGCTGCTCTACGGCCTGCAGGACGCGCTCACCCGCACCACCTTCGACCGGATCGACCGGGACGGGGCGGCCGCCGCGCTGCTCTCCTGGCCGCCGTACACCGTGCTCGGCCTGGGCGTGGTCGGGCTGCTGCTGGTGCAGTCCGCGTTCGAGGCGGCGCCGCTGCGGATGTCGCTGCCCGCGCTGACCGCCGCCCAGCCGCTGGCCGGGATCGCCTGCGCGGTCGGCTTCCTCGGCGACCGGCTGCGGGTCACCCCCGGGGCGCTGGCCTGGCAGAGCGCCGGGCTGGCCGCGATCGTGGTCGGCGTGGTGGTGCTGGGCCGCCACCCGGCGCTGCCCGGCGCGAAGTGACGGGCCGTCAGCACTTCACGGCGACGGCGAAGACCCGGCGGAACGGGAACAGCGTGCCGTGCCCGGTGGCCGGGTACGCCTCGCGCAGCAGCGCCCCGTACTCGGCCAGGAACTCCGCCCGCTCCCCCGCCTCCGGCAGCAGGTCCAGCACCGGGCGCAGGGTGGAGCCCTTGACCCACTCCAGCACCGGGTCGGGCCCCGGCAGCACCATCGTGTACGTGCTCTCCCAGACGTCCGCGGTGCAGCCCGCCGCCAGCAGGGTCCGCGCGTAGCGGTCCGGCGCGTGGCAGGAGGCGTCCGGGCGGGCGGTGGCCAGCCGGTCGCGCCAGCGCGGGGTGCGGCGCAGGTCGGCGAGCAGGGTGTGGCTGGGGGCGGCGAAGTTGCCGGGCAGCTGGAAGGCGATCACCCCGCCGGGGCGCAGCGCGGCCGCCCAGCGGGGCAGCAGTTCCAGGTGGTCGGCGGTGTCGGTGTCCATCCAGTGCAGGGCGGCGTTGGAGGCGATCAGGTCGGGCCGCTCGGGGGCCGGGTCGTACGCCGCGACGTCCTGCTCGCGGTACTCGGCGGTGGGTTCGCCGTGCGCGCCGCGGGCCTCGGCGAGCAGGTCGGGCGAGGTGTCCAGGCCGAGCAGCCGGGCGTCGGGCCAGCGGCGGCGCAGTGCGGCGGTGGAGTTGCCGGGGCCGCAGCCGAGGTCGAGCACGGTGGGGGCGGGCGGCAGGTCGGGGACGCGGGCGAGCAGGTCGGCGAAGGGGCGGCCGCGCAGGTCGGCGTAGCGCAGGTACTGGTCGGCGTCCCAGTGGGCGGGCATGGCGCGGCTCCCGAAAGTATCTCGACATCAAGATATCCGTGTAACGCCGAGACTTCCTTTGTTATCTCTTGATGTCAAGAGACTTCACATCGACACACCCCCCGATACACTGATCGACATGGAGGACGAGGTCGACCGCCTGGTCGCAGCATGGCGCCGAGAGCGCCCCGACCTCGACGTGGAACCGCTTGAGGTCCTCAGTCGGGTGAGCCGCCTCGCCCGCCACCTGGACCGCGCCCGCCGCACCGCCTTCGCCGAGCACGGCCTCGAACCCTGGGAGTTCGACGTCCTCACCGCGCTGCGCCGGGCCGGCTCCCCCTACCAGCTCTCCCCCGGCCAGCTGCTCACCCAGACCCTGGTCACCTCCGGCACCATGACCAACCGGATCGACCGCCTCACCGCCAAGGGCCTGGTCGTCCGCCTCCCCGACCCGGACGACCGCCGCGGCGTCCTGGTCCGCCTCACCGAGGCCGGACGCGACCAGGCCGACCAGGCGCTGGCCGGCCTGCTCACCCACGAGCGCGAGATCCTCGCCCGGCTCGCCCCCGCCCAGCAGGCCGAACTCGCCGCCCTGCTGCGCAGCCTGGTCACCCCCTTCGACCGCAGCAGCTGAGCGGCCCGCCCTAGAAGCCGTCCGGGTACGGGGTGGCCAGGGCCGGGGCCTTGGCGTGCGCGCTCTGGTAGCCGGGGAGCAGGGCCGCCAGCCGGGTGCGGACCTCGGGGTCGGTGTTGGTGGTGGCGGCGGCGTAGAGGCCGGTGAGGCCGCCGGCCAGGTCCTCGGGGGCGGCGGCCCGGTCGGTGGTGGTGGCGAAGATCCGCGGGTGGGCGGTGGGCAGGCGCTCCTCGGTGTCGGAGAACAGCGCCTCGTTGAGCTTCTCGCCGGCCCGCAGGCCGGTGTAGCGGATCTCCACCTCGTCGGCGCCGAGCTGGACCTGCTCGGCGAAGTTGTGCACCAGGTCGACGATCCGCACCGGCTCGCCCATGTCGAGGACGAACACCTCGCCGCCCTCGGCCATCCGCCCGGCCTCCAGCACCAGGCCGACCGCCTCCTCGATGGTCATGAAGAAGCGGGTGACGTCGGGGTGGGTGACCGTCACCGGGCCGCCGCTGCGCAACTGCTCCTCCAGCACCGACAGCAGCGAGCCGCGCGAACCCAGCACGTTGCCGAAGCGGACGGCGGCGAAGACGCCGGTGCCGAGGTTGCGGGCGTCCCGGGCGTTGGCCTGGACGATCAGCTCGGCCAGCCGCTTGCTCGCGCCGAGCACCGAGGTCGGGTCGGCGGCCTTGTCGGTGGAGATCAGCACGAAGCGCTCCACGCCGGTGGCCAGCGCCGCCTCCACCAGGTGGTCGGTGCCCAGCACGTTGGACTTGACCGCCTCGCTGGGGTGGCGCTCCAGCAGCGGCAGGTGCTTGTGCGCGGCGGCGTGGAAGACCACCTCGGGGCGCAGGTCGCGGAAGATCTGCTGGATCCGGGGGCGGTCCCGGATGTCGGCGATCACCAGCGCCTCGTCGGTGAGCAGCGCCTCGCCCCAGATGTCGAGCTGCAGCCGGTGCAGGTTGGACTCGTCGTGGTCGAGCATGTAGAGCGCGGCCGGCCCGAACGCCTGGACCTGGCGGCACAGTTCGCTGCCGATCGAGCCGCCCGCGCCGGTGACCAGCACCCGGCGGCCCTCGATCACGGTGCGGACGTCCGGGGAGACCACGTGCACCTCGTGCCGGCCGATCAGCCGGTTGACGTCCAGGGTGCGCAGGTCGGAGCCGACCACCTCGCGGCGCAGCGCGGCCAGGAAGGACGGCAGGTAGCGGACGGCCGCGCCGGCGGCGGCCGCGGCGGTGGCCAGGGCGCGCACCCGCTGGTGCGGCAGGCCCGGGATGGCGAGCACGACGACCTGGGCGCCGTGGCCGAGGGCCAGCGCGGTGAGGTCGGCGAGCGGGCCCAGCACGGGGACGCCGGAGACGTCCCGGCCGGCCTTGCCGGGGTCGTCGTCCAGCACGCCGACCGGGTCGAGGCCGAACTCGGGGGTCCGGCCCAGGTCGCGGACCAGGGCGGTACCGGCGGAGCCGGCTCCGACGACCAGGGTGCGCAGTCCGGCGGGACCGTCCGGCAGGCGGGTCCGGTCCCCGTGCGGGCGTGCGGCAGTGCGGTGCGGCAACATCTGACCTCCGGTTTCCCTGAATCACGGAGTGGAACGTGCGGGGAGGCGGGGCCCGGTCGGCCCGCGCCGGTGCGCGCTCAGCCCGCGCCGGGGCCCGGGACGGCGGCGACGGTCGGCGGGGGGACGGGGACGGGCGGTTCGGAGGGCGCGATCCCGGCCCGGCGGGCGACCGCGACCGCCGCGAGCGTGGAGTGCACCCCCAGCTTGCCCAGGACGTTCTGCATGTGGGTGCGGACGGTGTGCGGGGAGAGGAACAGCCGCTCGGCGACGGCCTGCCGGCCGAGCCCGGCGACCATGCAGCGCAGCACCTCCTCCTCGCGGGGGGTGAGCGCGGCGACCAGGCGCTCGCTCTCCGAGCGGTCCCGGCGGGCCGAGGTCAGCTCGCGGACCACGCCGGTGAGCAGCGCGGGCGGCAGGTGGGTCTCGTCGCGGCGCACGCCGCGCACCACGGTCATCAGCGCGCCGAGCGAACTCCCGCGCGCCACCCAGCCGTTGGCCCCGGCCTGGAGGGCGCGGGCGGCGCGCTGCGGGTCGTCGGCGGCGGCCAGCAGGACGGCCCGCAGCTCCGGGTGGGCCCGCCGGACCCGGGCCACCAGGGCGATCCCGTCGCTCAGCGGCCGGGCCTCCTGAGGCGGCGTCAACTGCACCGGCGCGGGCCGCTGTTGCGGCAACGAGGGGGTGCGCCGGGGCCCGGCCGGGGCCGCCTGGGCGCGGGCCGGCGGCGGGGCGGCGCCCAGGTCGACGTCGACCAGCACCACGTCGTACGGGCGGTGTTCGGCCACCGCCCGCTCCAGTGCCCGTTCGGCCGCCGCCGCGCTGCCCGCCGCCCCGACGTCCACGTCGGGTTCGGCGGCCAGTGCCGTGGCGAGCGCCTCGGCGAAGATCCGGTGGCCGTCGACCACCAGGACGCGCATACGCCCCATCGTCCTTGCCCCCCTGCTCGTGGCCCGACCCCCACCGGTGCCTCACTCAGCCTACGGGCGCGCGCCGCCGCGGCGTGGGGGTTTGGTGAAGTTCCTGTACACAGGGTCTTCGGGGTGGTGGCCGGCCCGGGGAGCGGGCAGGTCAGGCGCGGTGAGTGAGGGTGAACTCCCAGGCGTCGGCGACGATTTGGTCGAGTTCGGGGCGCTTGGGGGTCCAGCCGAGGGTCTGGCGGGCGCGGTCGGCGGCGGCGACCAGGACGGCGGGGTCGCCGGGGCGGCGGTCGGCGACCTGCACCGGGATCTCCCGGCCGGTGACGCGCTTGACGGACTCGATCACCTCGCGCACCGAGAAGCCGGTCCCGTTGCCCAGGTTGCACACCAGGTGCTCACCCGGCTTCGCGGCGTCCAGCGCCAGCAGGTGCGCCTCGGCCAGGTCCGCGATGTGGATGTAGTCGCGGATGCAGGTCCCGTCCGGCGTCGGGTAGTCCTCCCCGAACACCGCGATGTGCGGACGCTGCCCCAGCGCCGCCTGGAACACCAGCGGGATCAGGTGCGACTCCGGCTCGTGCCGCTCACCGTAACGCCCGTACGCCCCCGCCACGTTGAAGTACCGCAGGCTCACCGCCGCCAGCCCGTGCGCGGCCGCCTCCGAGGTGATCAGGTGGTCCACCGCCAGCTTCGTCGCCCCGTAGGTGTTCGTCGGGGAGGTGCGCGCACTCTCCTCGATCGGCACCCGCTCCGGCTCCCCGTACACCGCCGCCGTCGAGGAGAACACCAGCGTGCCCACCCCCGCCTTGCGCATCGCCGACACCAGCTCCAGCGAACCCGCCACGTTGTTGCGCCAGTACTTCTCCGGATCCGCCACCGACTCACCCACCTGCGAGGACGCCGCGAAGTGCAGCACCCCGTCGAAGGAGGAGTCCAGCACCTGCCCCGCCTCCTGGATCCGCCCCCGCACGAACTCCGCACCCTCCGGCACACCCTCCGCGAACCCGGTCGACAGGTCGTCCAGCACCGTCACCCGGTGACCCGCCTCCAACAGGTGCGCCGCCACCACGCTCCCCACGTAGCCGGCTCCGCCCGTGACCAGGTACTTGCTCATGCCCTCAGACCTCCGCGACATT
>NZ_JOGH01000154.1:0-12200 GCF_000721345.1 Kitasatospora sp. NRRL B-11411
GATTCGCCTTAGTCTCGTGGGCTCGGAGATGTGTATAAGAGACAGACCCTGCACCGCCGCCGCCCGCCCACCGGCCTCCTCACCACCGGCGACCCCTCCCTCCTCGACCACCTGCTGTCCTGGACCCGCCTCGGCTGACCGCCCCACGCCCTCCACCCCCGCAGGCCACCCGGCCCCGGGCCGCTCAGAGACCGGCCGGGTGGCCGGAGAGCCAGTCGGCGTGCCGATCGCGCATCCGGTCCCGCTCCCCGGGCGAGCCGAGGAAGACGTCGGCGCCGCCGTCGTACGGGTGGTGGATGCGCAGCATCCGGGTGTCGGTGATCAGGACCCCGGCCGTCCTGTAGTCGGCGACGTCCCGGAGCAGGTCGTCGATGCAGCCGCGCCGCCACGGCCGTCGGACGGCGAAGAGGTGGCAGTACGTGCGGAAATCCGGGTCGGGATCGTCCTCCACCAGCAGGCTCCGCCAGTGGTCGGCGACCCGCTGGTGCGACGGGACGTCGGGTGCGGACGTCCACTCGGGAGTGATCACGTACACGTCCGCACCGGCGAACAGTTCGTCGAGGACGGTGTTGTAGCGGTCCAGGAGGACGGCGTACTCCTCCTCCCCCTCCGCGTACCGCTTGGACCCGGGAAGGCTGCGGAAGCGCACCCACACGTCCCGGTACGGGCCCCGGAGCTCGTGGGCCACGGGAGGGCAGTCGGCCCACCGGCGCTGCCACAGTTCCGCCAGCTCGGCCGGCTCGATCCCGGACACCCGCAGCACCCGTCCTCTCGCCCTGTCTCGTCGTCGGCGACCATGCCGCCCTCGGCGGGGTCAGGGCGCGAAGTACCAGCAGTACAGGTTGAGGTGTTTCTCCACGCTGCTGCCGGCCAGGGCCGACACCCGTTCGAGGAGGTTCACCGCGTCGTCCAGCGGGATCTCATCGCCCGGTTCGAAGACGGCCTCGGCCCAGGCAAGAGCCGTGGAGCGGAGTCGGTCCCTTCCCGCAGCAGCCAGAGCCGCGCACACCGGCCCCGAGAGGGCGAAGACGGTGAATCCGTCGTTGGCCATGGGCACCACGTCTCGAAGTGCACCCTCGGCGCCCGTCAGTTGGGCTCCCCATGACAGAACCGCGTCGTCCGGGTAGATGCCGTCGCACGGCACGGCCGGGAAGTCGTGACTGTGGCGGGGGCCCACCCGACAGGCGGACTCATCATCCCCGGCAAGGAAGAACTCGCCCATACGCATCATTCGGCAATCTTGGCATCCCCGGGGCCGGGCGATCAGTCGGATCGGCCGCCGTCCGCGTCCGAACAGCGAGCCAGGTGGCAGGCAGCCGGGCGTGGTTCGCGGGCTGGCGGCTGTGGGAGCATGGCGCGGATGCTGAGCATAGAGATCAACGGTCGGCCCGCGGGCGTCGAGGACGTGCATCGGGTGGCGACGTGGAACTACGGGCACTTCACGTCGATGCAGGTCCGCGAGGGGGCGGTGCGCGGTCTGGAGCTCCACCTCCGGCGGCTGGCGAGCGGCTCCCGTGAGCTCTTCGGCGAGACCTGCGCGGAGGACGGTGCACGGATACGCGAACTCGTCCGGCACGGGCTCGGCGATCGGTCGGCGGCGTCGGTCCGGGTGAGCCTCGTGCCTGCTGTCGACTCGCCGGCGCGCACGGACGTCATGGTGTCGGTGTCCGATCCCGTCGCCGATACTCCGCGGCCGGCGCTGCGGGTCCGCACGGTGACGTACGAGCGCGAGCTGCCGCACCTCAAGCACGCTGCGACCTTGGGGCTCACCTACCAGGCGCTCCAGGCCCGGAAGGCGGGCTTCGACGACGTCCTGTTCGTCGGCCGGGACGGATGCGTGCGCGAGGGCTCGGTGTGGAACGCGGCGTTCTGGGACGGGGAGCAGGTCCTGTGGCCCGAGGCTCCGGTGCTGCCCGGCATCACCATGCAACTGCTGCAGGCCGCCTTGACCCGCGTCGGCGTACCGTGGTCGACCCGCCGGCTGACCACCGGCGACCTTCCCGCGCTGCGGGCCGCCGCAGCGACCAACTCCCACTGCCCCAACCAGCCCCTGGCTGCCGTCGACCGGGTTCTCTTCCCCGGCGACGACACCGGACTGACCGAGGTCCTCGCCGCGGCCTGGGCCGAGGTCCCCTGGGACTCGGTCTGACGAGCACGCTGCCGTCCGAGCGGACCGACCGGCTCACCGGCTCCGACCGCAGGGGCTGTGGCCGTGGTTCTGGACGCGGGTGGATCCGTACGGCCGGTTCGAGGCCTGCACGTCCCCGCGTCACCCTGTCCGGACAGCGGGGGTGGCCGGGGAAGCACCGGTGGCCTACGCGGCACCCTCCCGAACGGCGACCCGGGATTCCGGGTGGTCCGGATCCTCGGTCCGGGCGGCGGCGCGCAGCGCCGCCTCGACCCGGCGGTTGCTCGTCATGGTCGACGTGACGGCGGTCATGGTGAGGAGGAGGCCGGCGGCCGTGTAGAGCGGGGTGCGCACGTCGTAGGTGGTGGCCAGCCAGCCGCCGAGGAAGGCGCCGAACGGGGCGGCGCACATGGCGAGCATGCGGGAGGTGGAGGCGACCCGGCCCATCAGGTGGGCGGGGACGATCGCCTGCCGGAGGGAGGGGCCGAGCACCATCGTGGCGCCCATGCCCGCGCCGCAGACGGCGAGCGCGAGGCCGGCGACGTACGGGTTCGGGGCGGCGGCAAGGCCCAGGATGGCGAGTCCCTCGACTGCGGCCGTGCAGGTCAGTGCGGTGCCGGTACCGAGCCGTCGGCCGAGGAAGGAGGCGATGCCCGCGCCGAGCAGACCGCCGGTGGCCTCCGCCGTGAGGAGCAGGCCGAAGCCGAAGGTGCCGATGCCGAGACGGTCGTGCGCGAAGAGGGCGAGTACGGTCTCCACGGCGAGGAAGGCGACGTTCCCGACGGCCGGACGCAGCGCGAGCCCCAGCAGCAACCGGTCCCGGAAGACGTACGAGGCGCCGGCCCGCGCCTGCCGCAGCAGCGACTCGCGGGCCTGGGGTACGGGCCGGGGTGCGGCGGGCAGCGACCGGACGAGCGCTGCGGAGAGCGCGAACGACACCGCGTCGGCGAGCAGCGGAAACGCCCGCCCGAGCGCCAGCAGGGCACTGCCCGCGGGCGGCCCCGCGAAGCCGGACGCGGCGGTCTGGGTACCGCGCAGACGGGAGTTGGCGCGCTCCAGGAGCGCGGTGTCGCGGCCGAGCAGGTCCGGCAGGTAGGCCGTGGCGGCCGTGTCGAAGAAGAGTCCGCCGAGGCCGAGCAGGAAGGCGACGGCCGCGAGCAGCGGAATGCCCAGCACGTCGAACGCTGCCGCTGCCGCCGGTATCGCGAGCAGCACCGCACGCGCCGCGTCCGTGACCCACATCGTGCGCCGACGGTCCCAGCGGTCCACCAGCGCACCGCCGAGCACCCCGAAGAGCAGCCACGGCAGCGTTCCGGCGGCCGTGACGACGGCGAGTGCCATCGGATCCCGCGTCAACGTCAAGGCGAGCAGCGGCAGTGCGGCGTGCGACACCCCGTCACCGAGCGAGGACACCGTCTGCGCGGTCCACAGCCGTCCGAACCCGGTCGGCAGCTTTCGAACGTCCGAAGTCACTTGCCCTCCCCTGCGATCTGCGCGCGCCCGGCCGGGTGGAAGAGCGCGAAGACGAGCGACGCGTCCGGCAGCGACGGGTCGGACAGCTCCCGGTACTCGTCCGCCAGTGCCTCCAGTCGCGCCCCCAGCTCCGCGAACTGCTCCTCGGTGAGCCGCAGGTGCGCCATCCGCACGTGCCGCTCGCCGCCGGCCGGCGACGCCTCCAGGTCCGCCACCGCGTGCCGCATCAGCAGGTCCGGCCCGCCCTCGCCCGGGTCCGGCAGCTCGATCGACCGCGCGGCCATGGCGTAGTACCGCTCGGTGACCCCCCGGACCTTCCGCGTCCGCACCACCTTCACCAGGCCGGCCCGTTCGAGCAGCCGTACGTGGTAGCTGGAACTCCCCTTCGCGAGGCCCACCCGCTCGGCGATCTGCGTGATCGTCGCGGGCTCGAAGCGCAGGACGGCCATGATCCGGTGACGCGTGAGGTTGGAAACGGCGCGCAACTGCTCGTCGGTGGTGACGTGGAACGTCTCGGGGAGGTCATCGGTAGGCATGCCACAATGGTCAACGTTTCTTGACCATTTGGCAAGGGGTTTTCGGAATCGGCTGTCCGGCACGCAAGGACTTCACTCCGCATCCGCACCCGTATCCGTGTTCGCATCCGTGTTCGCATCCGTATCCGCACCGGGGCGACCGAGGGCATGACGTCTCCACGGGCCCCGACGGGCTCCGGCCCGTCCTGACCTCGTTTTCTGCGACGACCTGCGACGGCCTGCGGCGGCCTTCAGGGGCGGTGGCGGCCGCTGCCCGGGCGGGGGCGGGCGGCGGCTTCGGCGGCGCCGTGGGCGATGTCGGCGGAGAGCAGGACCAGGAAGCTGCCGGTCACGCAGAGGCCGGCCGGGATGCCGGTGGCGATCCGGACGAAGGCGGCGCGGGCCTTCTCGTACTCGGCCCGGGTGAGCTGGGTGCGGGTGTCGTGGCGTTGCAGGTAGTAGCCGGTGTCGTCCTGGCGGGCGTCTTGCGCGCCGGCGGCCGTGGCCAGGCCGAGGCCGACCAGGCAGAGGGCGATGCCGTACCAGGTCTTCAGGCCGCGCGGGAGGTTCCAGACGTACAGCACGGGGTCGAACCAGCCGCCCCGGCGCGGGAACTGTGCGCTGAAGCAGCGCACCAGGGCGGAGAGGAAGAGCAGCGCGACCAGCCCGACCAGTCCGGCCCAGAGCCACACGGGGGCCACCAGGTGCAGGGGCGGGGCGGTCGCCGCCAGGCACAGGACCTCGGCCGCGAACAGCACCCACATCGCCACGAAGTGCGCCCGGTGAGTGCCCGTCAGTACTTCCACCCCACGTCCCCGTTCCGATGATCATCCGAAGCCCGGCAGCCTACCGCCGCCGGGCGCGGGGGCGGGTGCCGGGTGCTCGGGTCGGCCTGGTGTCCGGCCGGTCCGGTCCTCGATCCGGAGGGGGACGGGAGGAGGGAGGCACGGGGTCGGCGGGGTGTTGTCGCAGGATAGAGTCGCCGCCGTGCGAGAACTGGAGGCCGCCGGGCGGCGGGTGTCGGTGGGACAGGTGTCGGTGGGACAGATGCCGGTGGAGCAGATGCCGGTGGGGCGGGGCGTCGTGGAGAGGGGCCGGTGAGCCGCCGGATCGGCGGGGAGGCCGCCGTTCCGGTCCGGGGGGCCACGGCGCGGTGCACCGTCTCGGTCTGCCGGGGCTGCTGCTGCGGTACGCCGAAGATCCCCGGCCTCGACCACGCCGCCCAACTCTCGGACCTGCGCGCCTCGTTGGCCGAGGTGGCCACCGTCCGCCCGGTGACCTGCCTGGACGCCTGCGACCACGCCAACGTGGTGGTCGTCCAGCCTTCGGCGGAGGGCCGGCGGGCGGGTGGGCGGCCGGTCTGGCTCGGGCTGGTCAACGACCGTGCCGCCGCTGCCGACGTCACCGCCTGGGTCGAGGCGGGCGGCCCGGGGCTGGCTCCGCTGCCCGCCATCCTCGACCTGTACACCTTCTCGCCCTCGCGCCGCGTCCAGGAGCACCTCGAGGACTGACCGCCCCGGGCGCCAGAGCCGGAACCGCCGATCGGCCGGGGCCGAGGCCGAGGTCGAGACCGCTGTCGGCCGGGGCCGAGGTTCGGTCGGGGCCGCTGCTGGCGCGGCCGGGTTCCGGATAGTTACCATCCGGAATATGCGGACGAGCGAAGGCGTGGAGTGGGGCCTGCACTGCTGTCTCACCCTGGTGTGGGTGGGCGGGGCGGAGCCGGTGCCCTCGGCCCGGCTGGCGGCGATGTTCGAGCTGTCGCCGACGTACCTGAACAAGGTGCTGCAACGGCTCACCCGGGCCGGGGTGCTGACGTCCGTCTCCGGGCCGCGCGGGGGCGTGCGGCTGGCCCGGGAGCCGGAGCGGATCAGCATGATGGACGTGGTGGCCGCCGTCGAGGGCCCGGATCCGCTGTTCGCCTGCGCGGAGATTCGGCAGCGGGGCGCCTCCGCGACGGGCTCGGCCGCGTCCGAGTTCGCCCGTCCGTGCGGGGTCTCCACCGCGATGCGCCGGGCCGAACTGGCCTGGCGGCGCGAGCTCTCCGGCCAGAGCGTGGCCGACCTGGCGGCGGCCACCCCCGCCGCCTCGGTGGCCCGGGTCCGCGCCAACTACGCCCGGCTGGCCGGAACCGCGAACTGAGCGACCACCCGGACCACCCGGACCACCGGGCCACCCAAACCACCCGGACCACCCACCGGAACCCCCTTCCGCATCCGCCAATTCTGGATACAGTGTGTCCCGAATGATTCGGGACACCAGATGTCCCGAATAGCGGTCGACGCCCGCCACCGAGGAGAGCTCCCCCGTGACCGACGCGCTCAAGGCACCATCCCCCGTTGCCCCGGCCCCGACCCCCACCGGGGCCGGTCTCGGTCTCGCCGCCGTGCTCGCGCTGGGCACCTTCGCGGTCGGCACCGACGCCTTCGTCACCGCCGGGTTCCTGCCCGCGATGGCGTCCTCGCTGCGGGTGTCGACCTCGGCGGCCGGGCAGTCGGTGAGCCTGTTCGCCGCCTGCTACGCGCTGGCCTCGCCGCTGCTCGCGGTGGCCACCGCCCGGCTGCCCCGGCGGACCCTGCTGGTCGGCGCGCTGGTGCTGCTCGCCGCCGCCAACGCGCTGACCGCGCTCGCCCCGGACTACCCCGTGCTGCTGGCCGGCCGGCTGCTCGCGGCGCTCGGCGCGGCGGCGTTCACGCCGACGGCGGGGGCGAGCGCGGCCGCACTGGTGCGCCCCGAGCGGCGCGGGCGGGCGCTGGCGGTGGTGATCGGCGGGCTGACGGCGGCCACCGCGCTCGGGGTGCCGCTGGGACGGGTGGCCGCCGTCGGACTGGGCTGGCGGGCCGCGCTGGGGGCGGTCGCGGCGCTGACCGCGCTGTGCGCGCTCGCGGTGCGCCTGACCCTGCCCGCGCTGCCGGGCACCGAGCCCGTCCCGCTGCGCGTCCGGCTGGCGGCGCTGCGCCGCCCGGGGGTGCTGGGGGTGCTGCCGCTGACGGTGCTCGGGATGGCCGCCTGCTACGTCCCGTACTCGTACAGCGTGCCGGTGCTGGCCGCCGTCGGGGTCTCGGGGCGGACGGCGGTGGTGGCGGCGCTGGTGCTGTACGGGGCGGGTGCGGTGGCGGGGAACCTGCTGGCCGGGCGGTTCGCCGACCGGCGCGGGCCGGTGCGGGTGCTGGCGGCCGGGTACGCGGCGATGGCGGCGGCGTTCGCGGCGCTGGCCGGCCTGGCGGCCGGGGAGGTGCGGGCCGGGGTCGCGGCGGTCGGGGCGCTGGTGTTCCTGTGGGGCGCGAGCAGTTGGTGCCAGACGCCGCCGCAGCAGTTGCGTCTGCTGGCGGCGGCTCCGGAACAGGGGCCGCTGCTGGTGTCGCTGAACGCGTCCGGCATCTACCTGGGCATCGGCGCGGGCAGCGTGCTGGGCGGGGTGGCGCTGCCGTTCGGCGCGGCGGCGGTGTTCGCGCTGGCGGCGGTGCTAGCACTGGCGGCCGGGGCGCTGCTGCGGGCGACGGCGGCGCGGACGAGGGCGTGAGAAGGGGGGCGTCCGGGCCGTGGCGTGCAGGCCATGGTGTGCGGGGGTGCCCGTAAGGAGGTGCCGTGGCGTGCGGGGATGCCCGTAAGGAGGCGGCCGTGGGGGCCGTGGGGGCCGTGGCGTGCGGGGGGTGCCGTGAGAGTGGTGGCGGTCGCGGGCCGCCCTACATCCACATGAACGGCTGGCCCGCGACGGCCGCGGCGGCCCGGTTGCTGGTGGTGAGGAGTTCGTCGGGGGCCTCGCCGGTCCGCTGGTCGAGGTAGCGCGAGACGGTGAGGGTGATGTGGTGGCCGACCAGTTCGACCTTGGTGGCGGCCATCGGCCGGGCGGTTCCGGCGGGGGCCAACAGGCCGTCCGGGTAGGTGAATTCGAAGTCCGCGGCCTTCTCCCGGACGGTCTGCAGGGCGCGGGCCGCGACCGCCGCGTCGGAGAAGCGCAGCACCGTGACGCTGGAGACCACCGGCTGGTCGCTGCGGGTGAGGGCGATGCCCATCCAGCCCTGGCAGCCGAGTTCGGCCAGCACGTCGCGGGTCTTGTCGTTCTGCACGGCCCGGCACTCCGCGCCCTCCCGGGCGGCCGAGCGGCGGGCCCGGTAGTTGTCGTACTCGTAGGCGCGCTGGGCCGGGAAGTACCGTTCGGCCAGGAAGGACTGGGACTCCGTCAGCGGCTGCGCGGGCTGGCCCGCCGCGGCCGCGGGGGAGGCGGACTTGTCCGCGCCGGGCGCCCCCGACACCGCACTCCGCTGGTGCGAGGTGGCCACCACCCAGACCCCGCCGGCGGCGAGCACCGCGACGACGCCCCACAGCGCGACCAGCCGACGCCGCTCGCCGACCGCCCGGTGCCCGTGCGGCGGCTGCTCGTCGTCCCCACGCGCGTGCGCGCCCCGCTGGATGGTCATGGCGCAGATTGTAAACAGTTGATCGGACAGTCATTCCTTCGGGTCGGACGCCCGCCCGCTTCGGACCGAACCGCCCCGGACCACTCCGGACCGCCCCGCCCCACCCACCCTGCTCCACCCCGCCCGCCCCGGTCCGCCCGCTCCGCCCGGTCCGTCTGGAGATCCGGGATCGGGTGGCTGGAGGAACGCGGGGGAACCGGTCGAACGTTCCGGCGGGCGGTCCCGGGCGGGAGCAGTCGCCGGCCGGATCCCCGGACAGCGGCCCTGCACAGGGGCCGGATGCCGGGTTCCGGGGTGCCCGTGATCACCGGGTGCCGAAAAACTGTGACAACTCGCACAGCCTGTGGGAGATCTTCTGGCGGGTTCCCTCTGGCGAACGTCTAGCGGCCCCGGGCAGGATCGGGCCATGGACCTCCTCGACATCCTGACCGACAAGGGCCTCCGCCGGGAACTTCCCTCCCGGGAGGAGGCGCTGGCCGTGCTGGCCACCACCGACGACCAGTTGCTGGACGTGGTCGCGGCCGCGGGCCGGGTGCGCCGCCAGTGGTTCGGCCGCCGGGTGAAGCTGAACTACCTGGTGAACCTGAAGAGCGGGCTGTGCCCGGAGGACTGCTCGTACTGCTCGCAGCGCCTCGGTTCGAAGGCGGAGATCCTCAAGTACACCTGGCTGAAGCCGGACCAGGCCGCCGAGGCCGCCGCCGCGGGTGTCGCGGGCGGGGCGAAGCGGGTGTGCCTGGTGGCGAGCGGGCGCGGTCCGACGGACCGGGACATCGACCGGGTCGCGGACACCATCGCGGCGATCAAGGACGCGGACGAGAACGTCGAGGTGTGCGCCTGCCTGGGCCTGCTCTCCGACAACCAGGCCGAGCGACTGAAGGCGGCCGGCGCGGACGCGTACAACCACAACCTGAACACCTCCGAGGCCACCTACGGCGAGATCACCACCACCCACACCTACGCGGACCGGGTGGACACCGTGGCCAAGGCGCACGGCGCGGGCCTGTCGGCCTGCTCGGGCCTGATCGCGGGCATGGGCGAGAGCGACGAGGACCTGGTCGACGTGGTGTTCGCGCTGCGCGAGCTGGACCCGGACTCGGTGCCGGTGAACTTCCTGATCCCGTTCGAGGGCACCCCGCTCGCCGAGGAGTGGAACCTCACCCCGCAGCGCTGCCTGCGCATCCTGGCGATGGTCCGGTTCGTCTGCCCGGACATCGAGGTGCGGATCGCGGGCGGCCGCGAGGTGCACCTGCGCTCGATGCAGCCGCTGGGCCTGCACATCGCCAACTCGATCTTCCTGGGCGACTACCTGACCAGCGAGGGCCAGGCCGGGCAGGCCGACCTCGACATGATCAAGGACGCCGGCTTCGAGGTGGAGGGCGCCGAGCAGACCACCCTCCCCCGCCACCGCGCCCACGTCGCCGCCGGTGCGGGCTGCGGCGGCCACCAGGAGGAGAGCGCCTGCGGGACGGGCGGCGGCTGCGGCCCGTGCGGCGGCCACGGTGCGGCTCCGGAGGCCGTCGCGGCCGAGCCGGGGTCGGGGTCGGAGTCGAAGCCGGGGTCGAAGCCGGAGTCGGGGTCGAAGCCGGAGTCGGAGTCGGACGAGGCGCGCACCGACCTGGTCCGGGTGCGCCGCCGCGGCGCCGGCACCGAACTGGCCCCGAACGCCTGATGGACCGTCAGAACCCGCTGGACGCCGCCCGGTTGCTCGAACTGGACCGGGCGCACGTCTGGCACCCGTACGGCCCGATGCCGGGGACGGTGCAGCCGCTCGTGGTGGAGTCGGCCGCGGGCGTGCGCCTGCGGCTGGCCGAACCGGTGGGCGGGCACCGGGAGTTGGTGGACGGGATGTCGTCCTGGTGGGCAGCGGTCCACGGCTACCGGCACCCCGTGCTGGACGCGGCGGTGCGCACCCAGCTCGACTCGATGAGCCACGTCATGTTCGGCGGCCTCACCCACCGTCCGGCCGTCGAACTGGCGGTCAAGCTGGTCGAGTTGACGCCGGAGCCGCTGCAGCACGTGTTCCTCGCCGACTCCGGTTCGGTGGCGGTCGAGGTCGCGCTGAAGATGTGCCTGCAGTACTGGCGCTCGCTCGGCCGGCCGGAGAAGCAGCGGGTGCTGACCTGGCGCGGCGGCTACCACGGCGACACCTTCCACCCGATGTCGGTGTGCGACCCCGAGGGCGGGATGCACCACCTGTGGGGCGGGGTGCTGCCCCGGCAGCTGTTCGCCGCCGAGCCGCCCGCCGGGTACGACGCCCCGGCCGACCCGGCGTACCTCGCGCACCTGGCCGAGCTGATCGGGCAGCACGCGGGCGAGCTGGCCGCCGTGATCGTCGAACCGGTGGTGCAGGGCGCGGGCGGGATGCGCTTCCACTCCCCCGCGTACCTGCGCGCGCTGCGGGAGTTGTGCGACGCGCACGACGTGCTGCTGGTGTTCGACGAGATCGCCACCGGCTTCGGCCGCACCGGCGAGCTGTTCGCCGCCGACCACGCGGGCGTCGCGCCGGACGTGATGTGCCTGGGCAAGGCGCTGACCGGCGGGTACCTGACGCTGGCCGCGACGCTGTGCACGAGCCGGGTCGCCGAGGGCATCTCGCGCGGCGAGGTCCCGGTGCTCGCGCACGGCCCGACCTTCATGGGCAACCCGCTGGCGGCGGCCGTCGCCAACGCCTCGATCGACCTGCTGCTGCGGCAGGACTGGCGCGGCGAGGTGAAGCGGATCGAGTCGGCGCTGCACACCGCGCTCGCCCCGTGCGCGGGGCAGCCGGGGGTCGCGGACGTCCGGGTGCTCGGCGCGATCGGCGTGGTGCAGTTGGACGCGCCGGTCGACATGGCGGCGGCGACGGCGGCCGCGGCCGAACAGGGCGTGTGGCTGCGGCCGTTCCGCGACCTGATCTACACCATGCCGCCGTTCGTCACCGCGGACGCGGACGTCGCCGCGATCGGCCGGGCGGTCGCCGCGGCAGCCGCCGCGTCCACCGCCGCCGGCCGCTAGCCCCCCCCTTCCCCACCCTCAGCCAGGAGCACCCGCACCATGTCCACCGTCCTGTTCGTCACCGGCACCGGCACCGAGGTCGGCAAGACCCTGACCACCGCCGCGGTCGCCGCGCTCCGCCCGGAGCCGGTGGCGGTCCTCAAGCCCGGCCAGACCGGGCTCGGGCCGGACGAACCGGGCGACGTGGCCGAGGTCGTCCGGCTGGCCGGGCCACTGGTGCACGGGGTCGAACTGGCCCGCTACCCGGAGCCGCTCGCCCCCGAGACCGCCGCCCGCCGGGCCGGGCTGCCGGCCCTCGACCCGGAGGATGTCGCCAAGGCGGTGGCCGGGCTCGCCGCCGAGTACCGCACCGTCCTGGTCGAGGGCGCGGGCGGGCTGCTGGTCCGCTACGACGAGCGGGGCCACACCCTCGCCGACATCGCCCTGGCCGGCCGGCGCCTCGGCCTGGACGTCGAGTTCCTGCTCGTCGCCGCGGCCGGCCTGGGCACCCTGAACGCCACCGCGCTCACCGCCGAGGCCCTCCGCCACCGCGGCCTCCCCCTGCGCGGCGTCGTCATCGGCTCCTGGCCCGCCACCCCCGACCTCGCCACCCGCTGCAACCTCGCCGACCTCCCCACCGCCGCCGGCGCCCCCCTCCTCGGCGCCCTCCCCACCGGCGCCGCCGCCCACACC
>NZ_JOGH01000155.1:0-12198 GCF_000721345.1 Kitasatospora sp. NRRL B-11411
GCCCGTCTGACCTGCGCTCCACAGGCTGACACCGCCAGTCCGGCGGCCTTGGCGACGTTGACCGCCGCGTTGACGTCCCGGTCGAGGACGGCCCCGCACGCCCTGCACGTCCACATCCGGACGTGCAGGGGCTTGGGGCCGTCCTTGACGCCGCAGTGCGAGCACACCTGGCTGGTGGGCTCGAAGCGGCCGATCCGGACGAACCGGGACCAGCCGGCGTCGTGCACCGACTTGGCCATGCGCGTGCGCGCGAGTGCCTTGACCGCCAGGTCTTCGACGGCGATCGCTTGGTTGTCGCGGATCAGCCGGGTGGGTGTCGGGCATAAGGGCCAGGTCGGCGGCCGGGTCGGTCTCCACGATGAAGCTTGCGAAGTACCGGCCCGCACTGTCCTTGACCACCGTCACCGTGGACGGCGCCGAGGGCAGCGTGCGCGACCACTTCACCGTCAGGTCGCCGATCTTCGGCAGGGACAGCTTCCCGCCCGGCGTGATCCTCCACCTGGCGTTGGCGGTGAACCGGACGGCCTGCCGGGTGTCCTTACGCGACTTGAAACGCGGCGCACCCATGCGAGGCCGCTTCCCCTTCAGGCCGTCGAAGAAGTTCCGGTAGGCGGTGTCCAGGTCCCGCAGCGACTGCTGGAGGACGACGGCCGACACCTCGCCCAGCCACGCCCGCTCCGGGGTCCTCTTCGCCCCGGTGATCAGCACCTTCGACAGATCCCCCACCCTCGGGAACGGCAACCCCGCC
This sequence comes from Kitasatospora sp. NRRL B-11411, assembly GCF_000721345.1. Lineage (NCBI taxonomy): Bacteria > Bacillati > Actinomycetota > Actinomycetes > Kitasatosporales > Streptomycetaceae > Kitasatospora > Kitasatospora sp. NRRL B-11411. The sequence continues at coordinate 749 of NZ_JOGH01000155.1, forward strand.
GCACGGGCGTCCTCGCGGGCACGCAAAGCGTCGTTGTACACCACCCGCGCGCACCCGAACGCCCTCGCCAACGCCGCACGCTGACCCGCCGTCGGGTAGACGCGGAAGGAGTACCTGAGCTGCATGATGCCAATCTAGCACCACTCTGGTGCTGGCGTCAGAATGGGACCGTGACCAAGCACCTGAACCTCAGACTCCCCGACGACGTCCACGCCGCCGCCGTCGCCGCGGCGGCGGCCGACGACCGCTCCCTGAACTCCTGGATCACCACCGTCGTCCGCCGCGCCGCCGAACCTGCCGGGACGCCGAATCGCCCTGGCGGCGATTCGACTACCTCCGTCCTGCTTCGCAGGGGACCGGATTCACCTCCGGCCTAAAGGCCGGAGCACTCTCCGGATTCCAGGTAGCGGCACGGGCTCGGACCGCACCGGCAGGGGCGCGGGGAACCGCGCGGAGCGGGAGGCGAACGTCCGCAGGACCGCGGCGACGGCAGTGGGTTGCCGTTCCGCCGCGGCCCTGCGGTCCGGGCCTGCTCGCCCGCGCGGTTCCCCACGCCCCTGTTTCCGTGCCCCGCGCTCCGCGCGCCTCAGCGGCCGATCGCCTGCAGGATCCGCATCGCCGAGGTGCCCAGCTCCGCCGGGACGGCCGTCTTCGGGGCGAAGTGCCGGCGCAGCACGTCGTCGGTGTAGCGGTCGCACCGCTGGTGCCAGTTGAGGACGGCGGCCATCCAGTCCTCCAGCTCGCGGACGTACCCGTCGAGGGCCTGCTCGGCCTCGCTGTCGAGGGCGAAGTCCTGCTTGAGCAGCGGGAGTTCGCCCTTGACCACGTGCGCGAACTGGTCGAGCCGGGAGGCCGTCAGGTCGGCCACGATGTCGAAGGCGACGGCGGGCTCGCAGGAGAAGAAGTTCTCCACCACCCGGACCAGGTTGTGGAACTCGCCCTCGTACTCGACCTCCTTGCGGTACGAGTGCAGGTCGTTGACCAGGCAGCCGTAGTCCGCGGCGGAGTTCTCGATCGCCCGCAGGGTGCCGCTCGCGTAGACCTCCTCGGGGATCACCTCGCCGCGGCCGAGCCGGGCCAGGCCCATCGTCAGGTCGGAGCCGAAGGTGGCGCGGCGCATCTCGATGTAGTCGACCGGGTCGGGGATGCGGTTCTGGGCGGTATTGGCGAGCTCCCAGAGCCAGCTGTCGAGCATGTCCCCCACCGCCTTGCGGAACTTGGCCCGGGCGCCCTGCTCGAACGGCGCGCTGGTGCGCTGCCAGAGGTCGGCGAGGCCGGACTCCAGGGCGTTGCGCGGCGCGAACGGGAGGCTGCCGTCGAGCGTCATCAGCGCGTGCAGCCGCTCGTTGGCGGCCTTCGCGCCGAGCAGGTCGCGGGGGCGGCCGAAGACGGCGGGGTAGTAGTCGTCGGCGTAGGTGCCCCAGGTCAGCCAGGCGGAGGAGAGGTCGAGCTCGGCGGGGGTGGCGTCGGGGTCGATGCCTGCGGCGCACAGCGCGAAGTCGTAGTCGCGGAGTTTGCGTTCGTCCCAGACGTCGGAGCCCGGGACGCCGGGCTCCGGGTCGAGCAGGCCGAACTCGCGGGCCCAGCGGACCACGTACTCCCGGGAGCCGTCCAGGTGCGGGTTGAGCGTGAGCGGGTACGGCATCGGGAGGTCGGGCAGCGGCACCGGGCCGGTCCGGCGGTGCGGGGTGTGGACGAAGCTGCGCAGGCCGCGGATGCCCGCCGCGAGCCGGAGGTTGGCGGCGGAGGTGCCCAGGCCCCTGGGGCCGTGGGCGGGCGCGGCCGCGCCGCCGCCGTTCATGTAGCGGCTGGAGCGCAGGTGCCACTCGTGGCCGCCGGACTGCCAGTCCTGCATGCCCTTGACGTAGGCCACCACCCGGGCGACCTCGGCCGGGCTCAGCGCGTGCTCGGCGCACAGCGGGCCCAGTTCGGTGAGCGCGGTGTTCTCGAACTGCTGGAGCCGGGAGGTGAGGAGGTCGTTGACGGCGTCCGCGGCCTGCTGGGTGGAGCAGCCGAGGAAGGTCTCCAGCACCAGGACGCCGTTGGACAGTTCGCCCTCCTCGCCGATCTCGCGCTCGTACGAGAACAGGTCGTTGCGCAGGTGCACGCCGTCCGAGAAGGCGTCCCGCAGGACCCGCAGCGGCCGGGAGTGCGCCACCGGCTCGGGCACCTCGGCGTCGGCCGCGTACTCGATCAGCCCGGCGGACCAGGGCGCGCCGCCGACCTTGCGGCGCATCTCGATGTACTCGACCGGGTTGGAGACCCGGCCTTCGTTGATGTTCGACAGCTCCCAGAGCGACTCGTTCAGCAGGTTCCTGGTCGACTCGGCGAACCGGGCCCGCCAGTGCGGCGACATGTGCGGGACGGTGCGCTGCCACAGGTCGGCCAGGCCGGCCTCGACCGGGTTGGTGGCCTCCGGGTAGCCGTCCGCGAGGTCCATCGGCATGAACGCGGGCAGCCGGTCCAGGTACGCCTTGCCGCCCTCGCGGTCGAGGGTCCGCTTGAAGATCTCCAGGAAGTGGTCGTCGAAGAAGAACACCCAGGTGTACCAGTCCGTGACGAGGTTCAACGCCTCGCTGCCGCAGTCGGGGTGGGTGTAGGAGCAGAGCAGCGCGTAGTCGTGCGAGTCGAGGTCGTGCTCCTCCCAGACGCCCGACCCCTCCAGCATGCCGAAGCCCCGCGCCCACTCCTTGGTGTGGACCCGCGCCTCCTCGTAGTGCGGGTTGATCCGGGCCGGGTACGGCACGTAGAAGTCCGGCAGTTCGAACGGCTGAGCCACTGGGTCCCGCCCCTAGGTGTGCGTCTGGATTGGTGTGTCGTCGGCGAAGTGGTGTGTCGTCGACGAAGATCGGCGCGCTGCCTAACGAGCCCACGGGCCCGCGGTCACCGGTACCCCGCTGGGCCGCCCGGATTCCCGAATCCACTCGTACGAGTGAAGTACCGGCGCGCCCGCCTGACACCGGACGGTGTCCGACCCCCGCGGCAGACTGACCGGATGACCCTGTTCACCGAAGAGACCTGGCGCCTGCTGCGCGGCACCGAGCCGGTCGGCGAGATCCGGATCGACGAGGCGGACTTCCCTTGGCTGCGGGGCGAGTTCGTCCCGGGCCCGGGCTGGGCGGAGGCCGCGCCGCGGTTCGCCGAGACGCTCCGCCTGGTCCGGGAGAAGGAGTGGGGGGAGTTCGACCACGCCTACACCGCCGTCGAACGGGACTACGCCCTGCACTCCCCCGACGGCCCGGTCGCCGAGTTCCTGCTGCACATCGACCCGCCCCGGGCCTGGTTCCGGTTCAGCGAGGAGCCCTTCGAGGACGACTGACCGTCCGTCAGGGCTCCCGGGGGTGCAGGTAGCTGCACCCCCGTCGGGCAGGTGGGTGCAGTGGATCGGGGCGTCGCGCGCGGGATCGTCGGGGGGAGGGGATTCCGAGCGAGGGGTGGAGTGCGGTGCGCGGGAAGTGGATCGGGCCGGCCGGGGTGTTCCTGGTGGTGGCGTTCGTGGCGGCGGGGGCGCTGGGGGCGGTGCAGCCCGCGACGGGGCTGCCCGAGGAGGTGCTGCAACTGACGCAGTTCGGGCCCGCGTTGGGGGTGGCGGCGGTCGCCGGGTGGCGGCCGGGGCAGGTGCGGCGGCTGCTGGCCGGGTACGGCGGGCGCGGGGCGGGCCCGGCCGGGCTCGCGGTGCTGCTGTCCGCGGTGGCGGTCACGGCGGTCGCGGTGGCCGGGGCGGCGCTGTGCGGCGTGCCGGTGGCGGTGCGCGACCCGGGGTCGCTGGCCGCGCCGTTCGGGGTGGTCGCGGCGGCCCAACTGCTGGGCGCCTGCGGGGAGGAGGTCGGCTGGCGGTGCCTGCTGCAGCCGCTGCTGCGGGAGCGGTTCGGGCCGTGGGCCTCGTCGGTGGCGGTCGGCCTGGCCTGGGGGTGCTGGCACGTCGGGGTGTTCACCCGGTCCCCCGCGTACGCGGCGGGGTTCCTGGCGGCGACGGTGGCGATGTCGGTGCTGCTGGGCTTCGCCTGGGAGCGGGTGGGCCGGTGGCGGCTGCCGGTCGCGGGCGGATTCCACGCGCTGGTGAACCTGGGCCTGCTGCTGTTCCTGGACCAGGAGTCGGGGGCGACCGGCCCGGTGCTGCTGTTCGGCGCGGCCTGCGTCCTGGTGGCGCTGCCCTGGGTGCTGACGGCCCGTCGGACCGGGCCTGCGGAGCGCGCCGGGCACCCGGATAGCATCGCGCTGATATGACGATGCGACCGCAGTCCGTCCGGGTCCGGGCCGCCCTGCTCGCCCTCGGCCGCTGCCACCTGGCCTCGTGGCGCTCCCTGACGACGTCCCTGCGCGGCCTGGCCGCGGGCGGCGCGCTCACCCTGCTGCCGGTCGGCCTCGGCCTGCCGCTGCTGCCGCCCGCCGCCCGGCTGCTGCGCCGCGGCGCCGACCGCGAGCGCGCGCTGCTCGCCCGCTGGACGGGCCGCGCGCCCGCCGCCCCCGAACCGCTGCCCGCGGGCGTGGTGGCGCTGCTCGGCGCGCCCGGCTTCCGCCGCGAACTGGCCTGGTCCTGGCTGGCCCCGTGGAGCAGCTGCCTGCTGGTGGCCGTCCCGCCCACCCTGGTCGGCTACGGCCTGGCCGGTGCGCTGGTGCAGCCGTTCCTGTGGCAGCTGCTCGGCCCGGGCAACTGGTATGCCTTCGTCCCGGTCGACTCGACCGTCAACGCGCTCGCCGCGGCCCTGCTCGGCCTGGGCTTCGCCGCCGCCGGCCTGTGGCTCGCCCCGCCCGTGCTGGCCCGGTACGCGGCCTGGACGGCCCGGCTGCTGGACGGCCCGGCGCAGGCCCGGCTGGAGCAGCGGATCGACCAGCTGACCGACAGCCGGGCCGAGGTCCTCGACGTCCAGGCGGCCGAACTGCGCCGGATCGAACGGGACCTGCACGACGGCGCGCAGGCCCGGCTGGTCTCCCTCGGGCTGGCCCTGGACCGGGCCGAGCAGCTGCTCGACGAGGACCCCGGCACGGCCCGCCGGCTGCTCGGCGAGGTCCGGACGAGTTCCGAGCGGGCCCTGCAGGAGCTGCGCGACCTGGTGCACGGCGTGCTGCCGCCGGTGCTGGCCGACCGGGGCCTGGCCGACGCCGTCCGCTCGCTCGCCCTGGACTGCTTCCTGGACGTCGAGGTCTCCGCCGACCTGCCCGGCCGGCTGCCCGCCCCGGTCGAGGGCGCCGCGTACTTCGCCGTCGCCGAGCTGCTCGCCAACGCGGGCAAGCACTCCGGCGGCCACCGGGTGGACGTCGAACTCCGCTGCGCGGACGGCCGGTTGCGGGCGGTCGTGCGCGACGACGGCCGCGGCGGCGCCGACCCCGGCCGGGGCAGCGGGCTCGCCGGCGTCCGCCGCCGGCTGGCCGCCCTCGACGGCACCCTCGCCCTGGACAGCCCGCCGGGCGGCCCGACCACCGCGACCCTGGAGATCCCGTGCGCGTCGTCCTCGCCGAAGACCTCTTCCTCCTCCGCGACGGCCTCGCCCGCACCCTGACCGACCACGGCTTCGAGGTCGCCGCCGCGGTCGACAACGGCCCCGAACTCCTGCGCGCCCTGCGGGAGTCGGCGCCGGACGTGGCCGTGGTCGACATCCGGCTGCCGCCCACCCACACCGACGAGGGCCTGCAGGCCGCCCTGACCGTCCGCCGGGAGCGGCCGGGGCTGCCGGTGCTGGTGCTCTCCCAGTACGTGGAGCAGCTGTACGCCCAGGAGCTGCTCGCCGACGGGCGCGGCGCGGTCGGCTACCTGCTCAAGGACCGGGTCACCCGCACCGCCCAGTTCGTCGACGCGGTCCGCACCGTGGCCGCGGGCGGCACCGTGATGGACCCGCAGGTGATCGCCCGGCTGATGGCCCGCTCCACCGCCCGCGGCACCACCGCCGACCTCAGCGCGCGCGAACTCGACGTGCTGCGCCTGATGGCCGGGGGCCGCTCCAACGCCGCGATCATGGCCGAGCTGCACATCGGCGAGAGCGCGGTCGCCAAGCACACGGCCGCGATCTTCGCCAAGCTCCGGATCGACCACACCCCCGACTCCAACCGCCGCGTGCTGGCCGTCCTCGCCTACCTCCGCCGCTGACCGGGCCGGCCCGGCCCGGTCCCGTAGAGTCGTGCGGTCCGCCAGCGCTCCGACCGGGGGAAACCCGTGCTCACCGACTCCCGGGCCGCCCGCCCCGCCCCCGCGGCCGCCGCAGGCCCCGCCGCCGCCCGCGACCCGTTCTTCGACCGCGCGAGGCTGCTGGCGACGGTGCTGGTGGTGTGCGGGCACTTCTGGGAGCCGCTGGCGCGGATGCCCGGCCACCGGGTGCTGCACGCCGCCTACCTGCTGGTGTACGCCTTCCACATGCCGGTGTTCGTGTTCCTCTCCGGCTGGTTCTCGCGCTCGTTCGCGGCCCGCCCGGAGCAGCTCGACCGGCTGCTGGGCGGCGTGCTGGCCCCGTACCTGCTGTGGACCACCCTGCTGGGCTGGTACTCGGCCCGGCTGGCCGGGGCCCCGTTCGCGCCGGACCTGATCACCCCGGTCTGGGTGACCTGGTTCCTGCTGTCGCTGTTCCTGTGGCGGCTGAGCGCCCCGCTCTGGCACCGGCTGCGGGCCCCGCTGGCCACCGCGGTCGCCGTCTCGCTGCTGGCGGGGGCGCTGACGCTGACGCCGCAGCTGTCGATCGGGCGGACGCTGCAGCTGCTGCCGTTCTTCGTCGCGGGGCTGGTCCTGGACCGCCGCCGGGTGCTGGCGCTGCGCGGCCACCGGTGGCTGCGGGCGGCGGCGCTTGCGGTGTTCGGGGCGGCGGCGCTGCTCGCGTACTGGCTGGTGCCGCGGCTGGACGCGGCCTGGTTCTACCGGAGCGCGGGCGCGGCGGGGCTGCACGCGGGGCTGCCGCGCTGGCTGGTGCTGTCGGCGGCGGTCAACCTGGCGGGCGCGGTGCTGGGCGCCTGCTTCCTGGCCCTGGTGCCGGTCCGGGCCCGCTGGTACGACGGGCTGGGCGCGACCGGGACGGCGGCGTTCCTGCTGCACCCGTTCGCCCAGCTGGCGCTGGTCCGGGCGGGCGGCTACCGGACGGCCTTCCTCGGTTCGGCGGCCGGGCAGGCCGTGCTGACCGCCGCCGCCTGCGCGCTGGCCCTGCTGCTGTCCACCCGGCCGGTGGCCCGGCTGCTGCGGCCGCTGCTGGCGCCCCGGCTGCGGCTGCTGCTGCGGGCCCGGCAGCCGTCCCCCGACCCGGCGCCGGCGCCGACTATGATCCCGGGGAACTGCCGCCCGCCCGGGCCCGACGACGACGGACGGCGCGGCGGACGGAACACCGGGGGGTAGGGATGTCCGCTGTCCGCGCCTGGCACCGCAGACCGCTGACCTGGGTGCTGGTGGTGCTGCTCGTCCTCGGCGGCGGTCTGCTCGGCGCCCGCCGCGCCTGGGGCGGCTGCTGGCCGCTGCACCCGCACGACGCCCGCGCCTACCGGCAGTACGACTGCGCCAACCTCGGCGGCCCGCGCAACCTGCCCACCCTGCTGCGCTACTACGGCGTCACCCTGCCCCCGGACGCCACCGGGGTCCGCTACTACAGCGACGACAACTCGGAGAGCGGCCCCGACGTCCTCTTCCTCCGCTTCGCCGTCCCCACCGCGACCGCCGCCGCCTACCTCGCCGCCCTGCACGCCACCGCGGCCCCCACCGGCCCCGACACCGCCCTGCACGACACCGCCGTCCTGCGCCGCCGCGACCACGTCGACTGGGCCTTCCCCCCGGGCCTCCCCCACCAGGTCCACACCTTCGGCCCCGCCCCGGCCGGCACCGTCGTCAGCACCCCGTCCGGCGACACCACCGTCCTGCACCTGACCGCCCTCAAGCCCTGAGGCCGGCCGGTCCCAGGGGCGGCCGGTCCCAGGGCCGGCCGCCGACGGCGGACAGGCGGGTGCCGGCGCCGCCGGCGTCCGATCACCTGGCGGCCCCCGGCCCCGCCGCGCCCGCCGCCAGTTCCGTCCCGTCCGGGTCCAGGTGCTGCCGCGCGCAGGCGATCGCCTCGGGGGTGGTGTCGAACACCCGCCCCTGCGCGCGCAGCCGGTCCAGGACGCCGAGCGCGTCCAGCGGGCGGTGGTGCTCGGCGCGCAGGCCGGAGACCAGCACCAGGGTGCCGCGCCGTTCGAGTTCGGCGATGGCGTCGCCCAGCACCACCGCGCCGCTGGCGTCGATCGCGCTGACCCGCGACATCCGCAGGATCGCCACCCGGACCCGGGCCGCGCCGGTCAGTTCGAGCAGGAAGCGGTGCGCGGCGGCAAACAGCAGCGGCCCGTCCATCCGGTAGGCGACGATGTGCTCGGCGAGCAGCGCCTGCTCCTCGTCGTGGTGGTCGGCCGGCGGCAGTTCCCCGTGCAGCGGCACCTGTTCGACCCGGGCCGCCCGGGCCACCTCGGCCAGCGCCAGCGCCCCGGACACCAGCAGGCCCACCACGACGGCCGTCACCAGGTCGAACGCCAGGGTCGCGGCGGCGGTCAGCACCAGCACCGCGGCCTCGCCGCGGCCGCTGCGGGCCAGCGCCCGCAGCGAGCCGACCTGGACCATCCGGACCGCGGTGGCGACCAGCACGCCGGCCAGCGCGGCCAGCGGGATGCCGGAGACCAGCGGCGCGGCGGCGAACACGATCACCGCGAGCACCACGGCGTGCACCAGCGACGCCAGCCGGGAGGCCGCGCCGGAACGGACGTTGACGGCGGTCCGGGCGATCGCCCCGGTCGCGGCCACGCCGCCGAACAGCGGGGCCGCCAGGTTGGCCAGGCCCTGGCCGAACAACTCCCGGTCGCTGTCGTGCCGTTCGCTCACGCTCATGGCGTCGGCGGCGGTCGCCGACATCAGCGACTCCAGGGCGGCGAGCGCCGCGACCGCCAGCGCGGAGGGCAGCAGCGCGGGCACGTCCGCGGCCTCGAAGAAGCCGAACGAGGGCGCCGGGAGCCCGGCGGGCAGGTGGCCGATGGTCGCCACCGGCAGGTCCGCGAACCGGGCCAGCAGGGTGGCCGCGACCACCGCGAGCAGCGAGAACGGGACGGCGGGCCGCAGCCGGGCGCCGACCAGCATCACGGCGGCCGTGCCGAGCGCCAGGCCGGGCGCCGCCCAGTGCGGGGCGTCCAGGAAGGCGCCGGCCGCCCGGGCGGCGACCGCCGCGGGGTTGTCGCCGCCCGGCTTGGGCACGCCGAGCGCGCCGGGCACCTGCTGCAGCGCGATCACCCCGGCGATGCCGACGGTGAAGCCCTCCACCACCGGCACCGGCACGTACGCCATCCAGCGCCCGGCCCGGGCCAGCGCCAGCGCCACCAGCACCAGCCCGGCCAGCAGACCGACCGTCAGCACCCCGTCCGTGCCGTAGCGGTGGACGATCGGCACCAGCACCACCGTCATCGCGCCGGTCGGGCCGGACACCTGGAGGTTCGAGCCGCCGAACACCGCGGCCAGCGCGCCCGCCACCACGGCGGTGGCCAGCCCGGCCTCGGCGCCCGCGCCGGAGGAGATGCCGAAGCCGAGGGCGAGCGGCAGCGCGACGACGGCGACGGTCAGTCCGGCCAGCAGGTCCTTGCGCGGGGAGCGGCCCATGGTGGCGAGGGTCCGCCGGTCGGGCAGGACGGCCGCCAGCCGGCGCCGGACGGTGTTCACGCCCGGTCCGCCGGAGCCTCCGGCGGGAGCTCGATCCCGTGCTGTCCGGCGATCCGCAGCAGTTCGGCGGCCCGCCCGGCGTAGGCCGACGCGCCGTCCTCGTCCCCGGCGTCGCGGGCCTCGGCCTCGGCCTGCCTGGCCCGGGTGAGTTGTTCGCGCAGTTCCCCGTCGAAGCTCCCGGTCACCGTCGCCCTCCTCGGCCGTTCCCGGCCCGGCCCGTTCGGGCGTGCCGGCTGCCGGTCCCACAGCAGGCATCATGTATGGACTTTACGAATTTCGCAAATCACTGTTTTCGCATACCGGAAGCCGCAAGGCACCCAGGGGGCGGAGCGGAGGGTGCGCCCGGTCGGGCGCGGAGCGGAGGACGCGTCCGGTCAGGCGCGGGGCTGCGCCCCGGTGGGCGCGCGCAGGCCGTCCAGCAGCTCGGCCTGCCCGGTGATCACGCCGCCCAGGATCTCCCGGGCCACCGCGAGCAGTTCGGCCACCTGCGGGCTGGTGAGGCTGTAGTGCACGGTGCTGCCCTCCCGCCGGGCGACCACCAGGTTGGCCCGGCGCAGCACGGCGAGCTGCTGGGACAGGTGCGCGGCCTCCACCCCGGTCTCGGGGAGCAGTTCGGCCACGGCGTGCTCGCGCTCGCTGAGCAGCTCCAGGACCCGGATCCGGACCGGGTGGCCGAGCGTCTTGAAGAACTCGGCCTTCACCTGGTACAGCGGCGTGCTGACCACGGGAGCCACGCGGGAGGTGTCGGCGCCCACATCCTCACCCCATCTCCGTCGGATCCTGGCCGTTGCCGTCGAGCACGACCTTAGCAACCGCGCGGCGCCACCGAGAGTGCGCGCGGTTCGCTCCCGCCGGGCGCACCGGTCCGCCGTCCCACCCTCCGGCCCGAGGTGACATCACGGCCTTCGCAGTTGCTAACATTCGCAACTGCGAGGTGACCGGGTCGGGGACGCGTCTCGGCGGGCCGCCGCACACCTGCGGCCCGAGCGTCCCCGCCCTTCCCCGGCACGGCAGTTCGGCCGCCGTCCGGCTCGGCTAGGGTGGCGAAATGAGTGAGAACCTGCCGCCCTGCCCGAAATGTTCCAGCGAGTACACCTACGCGATGGACGCGCTGATGGTCTGCCCCGAGTGCGGCAACGAGTGGTCCCCCGCCGAGGCCCCGGCCGACTCCCCCGCCGAACGCACCGTCCGGGACGCGGTCGGCAACGTGCTGGCCGACGGCGACACCGTGACGGTCGTCAAGGCGCTCAAGGTGAAGGGCAGCCCCTCGGGCATCAAGGCCGGCACCAAGGTCCGCAACATCCGCCTGATCGACGGCGTCGACGGCCACGACATCGACTGCCGGATCGAGGGCTTCGGCGCCATGCAGCTCAAGTCGAGCGTCGTCAAGAAGTCTTGACCCCCCGGCCCGGCGGCGGGCCGCCCGCCCGCCCCGGGCCGCCGCCTTTCCCGCGGCACTGACGCACCGCCACGCCGCCGAACCGGCCCCGGACATACTCAAAGGCCCTCCCGGATTACCCGGGAGGGCCTTTGTCGGGTGGAGCTGAGGGGATTCGAACCCCTGACCCCCTCGATGCGAACGAGGTGCGCTACCGGACTGCGCCACAGCCCCAACAAGAAAGAACTCTATCACCTCCGCGGAGGTGCCCGTGACCATGGTCGGAACGGTCCGGCGGCGAGGGTGCCGGGGGACGCGAACGCCCCGGCGCAGGTGGGGGGTTGCGGCCGGGGCGGGGCGGGCGGGGCGGTTACTCGTTGGCGGCGCGGGGGCGGGTCGACCAGTCCGCGGCGGCGGGGGGCTGGGCCGGCT
>NZ_JOGH01000156.1:0-13110 GCF_000721345.1 Kitasatospora sp. NRRL B-11411
CGTCAACACCAACTCCAAGGTCCTGTGCGGCAACGTCCAGACCGCCAACGCCACCGTCTACATCGTCGACACCGTCCTGATGCCCACCTCCTGACACCCACCGGCCACGCACGAGGGCCCCTCCCCGGTCGGGGAGGGGCCCTCGGTCCGTCTTGCCTGTCCGGGTACCGCGCGGCCGGCGGGTCGCTCGTGGTGAGCCCGGGCGGTTCGCCCGGGCAGGCGGACGGACGGCCCGTGCGGGCCCGGTGAGCTCCGGGCCCGCCGGTGGTGTGCCGGGTCAGCCCACGTTGGCGCAGGAGTTGCCGAACGCCGGGTTCAGCGCGCCGATGACGCTCACGGTGTTGCCGCACAGGTTGACCGGGACGTGCACGGGGACCTGGATCAGGTTGCCCGAGAGGACGCCGGGCGAGCCGGCGGCGACGCCCTCGGCCCCGGCGGACGCGGACGCGACCCCGGCGGTGCCGAGCACGACGGTGGCGGCCAGCGCGGTCAGGGCGAAGTACGTGCGGGTGTCGGACATGTCGACTCCTCGGTGTCGGAAGAGGGCGCCGTCCCGGGCGGGGCGACACGGGTGATTCGGGATGCCCGGGCCCGCGGCGTGGTCGCGGGGCGGCGTTTCACCCCATCGGGTGCATTCCGATCCGAGGCTCAAGGGCCCGGAGCGGTGCGGCCGCACGGGTCTTCCTCTCCTGCGGCAGCACGCTCGGCAGTACGTTCGGCGGCGCGGACCCGCGCGGGTCCGCGCCGCCGTGTCCGTCCGCTCAGGCCAGGGCGAACTTCTGTGCGCCGGAGCCGTTGCAGTCCCAGATCTGCAGCCGGGTGCCGTTGGCGGTGGCGCCCGAGGGCGAGTCGACGCACCGGCCGCTGGTGCGCTGTTGCCGCCCGCGATGTCCAGGCACCTGCCGAGGGTCTGCAGGGTCTGACCGCTCCAGGTCCACTTCTGGTCCTGGGAGCCGGGCTGGCAGTCCCAGAGCTGCACGGCCGTGCCGTCGCCGCCGGTGTCGTCACCGGCCACGTCCACGCACTTGCCGCCCGGCCCGTAGATCGGGGTGCCGATGGCGAACTTCTGTGCGCCGGAGCCGTTGCAGTCCCAGATCTGCAGCCGGGTGCCGTTGGCGGTGGCGCCCGAGGGCGAGTCGACGCACCGGCCGCTGGTCCGGCGCTGTTGCCGCCCGCGATGTCCAGGCACCTGCCGAGGGTCTGCAGGGTCTGGCCGCTCCAGGTCCAGTGCTGGTCCTTGGCGCCCGACTGGCAGTCCCACAGCTGCACGGCCGTGCCGTCGCCGCCGGTGTCGTCACCGGCCACGTCCACGCACTTGCCGCCCGGCCCGGTGATGGTCTGGCCCGTCACCGTGCCACCGCCGCCCCCGGAGCCCGGTCCCTTGTTGTAGACGGCGACCGAGTCGACGATCAGCTTGCCGCCGGAGACGGTGGCCGCGTTCGGGCCGCCGCCGAAGGCGTCCGGGAAGCCGCCGCCGATCGCCAGGTCGTAGATGATGAAGAACGGGTGGTCGATCGCGTTGGCCCAGGTCGTCGCGTCCACCTGGTTGGCGTTGACGGTGTAGAAGTTGTTCCCGTCCAGGTAGAACCGGATCTGCTCGGGCGACACCGAGCGGTCGATCTCGGTCGCGTAGTCGTGGAAGCCGCTCTGGCAGCCGGGACAGGCGCGCTCGCCCGAACCGATGCCGGTGGACTCGTTGCACGGGCCGCCCGGGTTGACCCCGCAGTGGATCGTGCTGAAGACCGAGCTGCGGCCGTTGATGTCCTCCATGACGTCGATCTCGCCGGACTTCGGCCAGGTCACCCCGTCGCGCAGCGGCGCGCCGAGCATCCAGAAGGCCGGCCAGTAGCCCGCGCCGTTGGAGGTGGTGACGTCGGGCTGCTGGAGGACGGACTCGATCCGCACCACCCCGCCCGCCGGGGCGCCGAAGGCCGCCGACTGGGTCTCCACCCGGCCGGAGGTCCAGCCGGCCCGCGGGTCGGAGCCGGAGTGCAGCGCCTGGAGCACCAGGTGGCCCTGGCCGTCGTAGTAGACGTTCGAGGTGCTGCTGGTCATGGTCTCGATCTCGCCGGTGCCGAAGTTGCTGCCCGGTCCGGTGTCGTACTTCCACAGGCCCTGGTCGATGCCGGTGCCGGCGGCGCCGTTGAAGTCGTCGCTCCAGGTGAGCGAGAAGCCCGACGGGGGCGCGGGCGCCGCGACCGCGGTGCCCGTCGTCGTCGCGCTGATGGTGGCGGCCACCGTGAGCGCGGCGGCGGGGAGCAGCGAGAGCGCTCTGCGCCACCGCGGGTGTCGTGTCCGTGTCTGCTGGGGTCGCATGTGTTCAGCCTCCGAGTGGGGATCCGATCGCGGGGGATCGGTGAGGGGGCCGGTGCCCCGCACGCGCCCGGGCCGAAGTCCACCGGTGCACGCGGGGGGAGGGTGTGGCGCGCAGCGCTGCGGTCGCCCTTTTGAAGCAGGGTGAGGGGGCGCCAGAACCCTTCCGGGGCAGTTGAGTTGTGCAGTACAAATTCTGCGCGGTGAACCTATTTGGACTGAACCAATGAAGTCAATACTGCGTGCCGCCCCCTCCTCCCGGTGGGCGCGGCGGAGTCCGCAGCGCCCCGGCCGAGCCGCCCGGGACTTTCGCGGGAGGTCTGGACATGCGGCGCGGCCGATGGTTGCATGCCGTTCTGTCCGCTCGTTCCAACGTTGGAATGTCCGCCCCGGGCAGATCCTCGGCCTGCGCTCCGGGCTGCCCGCTTCCACCCCGGTCGGAGATCCGAAGTCCCCGACCGGCCACCCACCTCCCCCACCTCCCCACCCACCGGAGAGCGGATCATGGCGAACCCGAAGGCCCCGGCTCCCCCGTCGGCGCGAGGTCCTTGCGCGAGGTCCTTACCGGTCCGTGACGGCGCCGTCCGTCCCGGCCGGGTAGGGCGCGGGCCCGGGTAGCGTCCCGGGCATGAGGATCCTGGTGACGGGCGGGGCCGGTTTCATCGGTTCCGCGGTGGTCGGCGCGCTGCTCGCGGCCGGCCACGAGGTGCGGGTGCTGGACGCGCTGCTGCCCGCGGTGCACCCTTCGGGCCGGCCGGTGGCGGTGCCCCCGGGCGCGGAGTTCCGGCACGGCGACGTGCGGGACGCCGACGCGGTGGAGGCGGCGCTGGCGGGCGTGTCGGCGGTCTGCCACCAGGCCGCGATGGTCGGTCTGGGCACCGGTTTCGACGACGCCCCCGACTACGCGGGGTGCAACGACCTGGGCACGGCCGTGCTGCTGGCCGCGATGGCCCGGCGCGGGGTGCGCGACCTGGTGCTGGCGGGCTCGATGGTGGTCTACGGGGAGGGCGCGTACCGCTGCCCGGTGCACGGGCCGGTCGCCCCCGGCCCGCGGCGGGCCGCGGAGCTCGCCGCCGGGCGCTTCGAACCGCCCTGCCCGCGCTGCGCCGCCCCGCTGCTCCCCGGGCTGGTCGCGGAGGACGCCCCCGCCGACCCGCGCAACGTGTACGCCGTCACCAAACTCGCCCAGGAGCAGTTGGCCGCCGCCTGGGCCCGCACCTGCGCGGGCCGGGTCCTGACCCTCCGCTACCACAACGTCTACGGCCCGGGCATGCCCCGCGACACCCCGTACGCGGGCGTGGCCGCCCTCTTCCGTTCCGCGCTCGCCCGCGGCGAGGCCCCCCGGGTCTTCGAGGACGGCGCCCAGCGCCGCGACTTCGTCCACGTCTCCGACGTCGCCGCCGCGAACGCCGCCGCCCTCGCCGCCCTGCCGCACCGTCCGCCGGGCAGCACCCGCGCCTACAACGTGGGCAGCGGCGAGGTCCGCACCGTGGGCGACCTCGCCCGCGCCCTCGCCACCGCCCTGCGCGGCCCCGCTCCCCGCACCACCGGCGAGTACCGCCTCGGCGACGTCCGCCACATCACCGCCGACTCCACCCGGCTGCGCACCGAACTCGCCTGGCTCCCCCGGGTCCCCTTCGCCACCGGCCTCGCCGAGTTCGCCACCGCCCCGGCCGTGCAGCCGGTCTGACCCTCCGTCAGCCGAGCTGCTCCCCCTTCCCCCTCCGTACCCGTCAGCCGCTCCGCGCGGCGGGGAGGGTGATCTCGAAGCAGCAGCCGCCGTCGACGTTGCGGACCCGGGCGCGGCCGGCGTGGGCCTCGACGATGCCGCGGACGATGGCCAGGCCGAGACCGGCACCGCTGTCGGTGGCATCGGGCGTTCCGGGGCCGGTGGGGCCCGCGGGGCCGGGGAGGCGGGGGGTGCGGGCGGGGGTGCCGCGCCAGCCGGTCTCGAAGACCCGGGGCAGGTCGGGTTCGGGGATGCCGCCGCAGCCGTCGGTGACGGCGAGCACGACCGTGTCGGCGTCGCGGTGGGCGGAGACGGCGACGAGGCCGTCCGGCGGGGTGGCGCGGATCGCGTTGACCAGCAGGTTGCCGATCACCCGGGTGATCTCCCGGGGGTCGGCCTCGACCGGGTCGGCGGCGATCCGCCGCCCTTCGAGCCGGACGCCGCGCTGCCGGGCCAGCGGGTGGGCGCCGGCCAGGGCGTCGTCGACCAGGTCGTGCAGGGAGATCCGGGAGGGGGCCAGGGCGAGGGCCCCGGCCTGGATCCGGGAGAGTTCGAACAGGTCGTCGACCATGCCGGTGAGCCGTTCCACTTCGGTGCGGATCCGGGCCAGGTAGCGTTCCGGCTGTTCGGCGACGCCGTCCTCGAGGGCTTCGGCCATCGCGCGCAGGCCGGCCAGCGGGGTGCGCAGGTCGTGCGAGATCCAGGCGATGAGTTCGCGCCGGGAGGTGTCCAGGGCCCGTTCGCGGTCCCGGGACTCGGCCAGCCGGGCACTGGTCGCGGCGAGTTCGGCGCTGACCGCGGCGAGTTCCCGGCCCAGCGGCCGATCCGGCGGGGTGAACCCGGACTCGCCGCCGACGGTGCGGGCCGCCCGGGCCAGCGCCCGGCCGCCCGCGGTGACCTGCCGGCCGAGCAGCGCGGCGGTGAGCAGCGCGACCACCGAGGCCATCGCCAGGACGGTGCCGACCACCCCGAGGTCGTGGGGGGAGAGGAACATCGCCTGGGCCACCGCGAACGTCCCCGAGGTGACGGCCAGGACGCTGACCACCGCGACGGCGAACAGCGTGAGCGCCAGCGAGCGGCGGCGCAGCAGGCGCAGCGCGGCGAGGCCGAGCAGCCCGGCGGCGGCCGCCCCGAGCGCGGCGAACAGCGCGATCAGCAGCAGGTCCTTCACGCCGCACCGCCCGCGCCCGTGTCCACGCCCGCACCCTGGTCCGGCCCGGCCGGGTCGTAGCGGTAGCCGACGCCCCAGACGGTGGTGATCAGTCGGGGTGCGCCCGGGTCGTCCTCGATCTTCTCGCGCAGTCGCCGGACGTGGACGGTGACGGTGGACAGGTCGCCGAAGTCCCAGCCCCAGACCCGTTGCATCAGCTCCTGCCGGGAGAACACCGTCCCGGGGTGCCGGAGCAGGAACGCGAGCAAGTCGAACTCCCGGCTGGTGAGCGGGAGTTCGCGGTCGGACCGGTGGGCGCGGCGGGCTCGGGGGTCGAGTGCCAGGTCGCCGGAGTGCAGCGGGGCGGCGGGGGCGGGCGCGGTGCGGGCGCGGCGCAGGATCGACTGGACGCGCAGGACGAGTTCGCGCGGGCTGAAGGGTTTGGTGACGTAGTCGTCGGCGCCGAGTTCCAGGCCGAGGATCCGGTCGGCCTCGTCGCCCTTGGCGGTGAGCAGCACCACGGGCAGGTCGGGGCGGTCGGGGCGGGCGCGCAGGCGGCGGAGGACTTCGAGGCCGTCCAGGCCGGGCAGCATCAGGTCGAGGACGAGCAGGTCGGGCCGGTGGCGTTCGGCCAGGTCGAGGCCGTGCTGTCCGTCCTCGGCCCGGTCGACGAGGTGGCCGGCCCGGGTGAGGTAGCCGGCCACCACCTCGCCGACGGTCGGGTCGTCGTCGACGACCAGGACGCGGGCGGGCTCCGGCGGTTCGGCGGGGGCGGGGCTGTGGGTCACCCGGCCGAGGATACGAGCCCGGGCGGGTGGGCCGGTCCGGTCCGGGCCGCCGTCCGGGCCGCCGTTCGGGTTCCGTAAGGTCTCCCGGCCCCGCCCGCTCCCGCCCCGCCCCGCTTCTCCCCGCCGCACGGCCTCCGTACGACCGCCGTACGACGTCCGCACGGCCTCCGTACGACTTCCGTAAGGCGGCGGAGCGGCCGCGGCCGGGGGCGACGTGGTTAGCGTGGCGGCTGTGACTCCTCCTCTCTTCCCGTCCTCGGTGGACGTGGTGCTGCCCTGCCTGGACGAGGTCCGGGCGCTGCCCTGGGTGCTCGGGCGGGTGCCGGCCGGCTGGCGGGCGATCGTGGTCGACAACGGTTCGCGGGACGGTTCGGCGGCGCTGGCCGCCGAATTGGGGGCGACGGTGGTGACGGAGCCGCGGCGCGGTTTCGGCGCGGCCTGCCACGCGGGGCTGCTGGCGGCCGACGCCGAGCTGGTGTGCTTCCTGGACTGCGACGGCTCGCTGGACCCGGCGCAGCTGCCCCGGGTGGCCGGGCCGGTGCTCGCGGGCACGGCCGACCTGGTGCTGGGGCGGCGGCGGCCGGTGTCGTCCGGCGCGTGGCCGCCGCACGCCCGGCTGGCGAACGCGGTGCTGGCCCGGCGGCTGCGGGCGCTGACCGGCGCGGCGCTGCACGACCTGGGGCCGATGCGGGCGGCCCGCCGGGACCGGCTGCTGGCGCTGGGGCTGGGCGACCGCCGCTCGGGCTACCCGCTGGAGATGGTGCTCGGGGCGGCGGCGGCCGGGATGCGGATCGGCGAGGTCCCGGTCGACTACCGGCCGCGGGCGGGGCGCTCCAAGGTGACCGGGACGGTGCGCGGCACCCGGCAGGCGGTGCGCGACATGCGGGCGGTGCTGGCCGCGCCGCCGCCGACGCTGCTGGTGCTGGCGAAGTCGCCGGTGCCGGGGCGGGTGAAGACCCGGCTGACCTCGCGGTTCACCCCGGAGCAGGCGGCGGCCCTGGCCGCGGCCGCGCTGGCCGACACCCTGGCGGCACTCGGCCGCGTCCCGGCCGGGCGGCGGCTGCTGGTGCTCGACGGCGCCCCGGGCGACTGGCTGCCGCCAGGCTGGGAGGTGCTGCCGCAGGACGGCGGCGGCCTGGACCGCCGGCTCGCCGCGGCCTTCGGGCACGCCGCCCGGCTGGCCCCGGACGCCCCCGCGCTGCTGGTCGGCATGGACACCCCGCAGCTGGACCCGGCGGCCTTGGCCGCGCCGCTCGCCGCCGCCGAGCGCCCGGGCGTCGACGCCTGGTTCGGCCCGGCCGAGGACGGCGGTTTCTGGGCGTTCGGCCTGGCCCGCCCGACCCCGGCGCTGGCCGCCCGGCTGCTGCACGGCGTCCCGATGTCCACCTCCGGCACCGGCCGCGCGCTGCACCGCCGCCTCGACGAGGCCGGCCTGACGGTCCGTCGGCTGCCGACGCTGCTGGACGTCGACCACCCCGAGGACGCGGCCCGGGTCGCCGCCCTGGCCCCGGGCGGCCGCTTCGCCGCCCTGCACGCCCGGCTCACCACCGCCGCGCCCCGCTCCCCCGCCGGCCCGCCCCGGGCGGAGCGGTGAGCGCCGTGCCCTGGGCGGACGACCCGTTCGGGCGGGCGGTGCGGGCCGGACGCGGACCGCTGTGGTTGCGCCGGACGGACGGCGGGCGGCTGCCGCTGGAGGTGGAGCGCTGGTGCGCGCCGGCCGCCGGGGCGGACCTCGGGCTGCTGGCCCGCTGCCGGGGGCTGTCCGCACCGGTGCTCGACCTGGGGTGCGGTCCGGGCCGGCTGGTGGCGGAGCTGCTGGCGACGGGGGTGCCCGCGCTGGGAGTGGACGTCTGCGCGGCCTCGGTGGACCGCACCACCGGCCTGGGCGCCCTCGCCCTGCACCGCTCGGTGTTCGACCGGCTGCCCGCCGAGGGCCGCTGGGGCGCGGTGCTCCTCGCCGACGGCAACCTGGGCATCGGCGGTGACCCCGCCGCCCTGCTGGCCCGCTCCGCCGGGCTGCTCGCGCCGGGCGGGCTGGTACTGGTGGAGACCGCGCCGGAAGAGGTCGACGAGGTGGTGCCGGTCCGGGTGGAGGGCCCGGACGGCGCCGGCCCCCCGTTCCCCTGGGCCCGCTGCGGCCCGGCGGCCGCCCTGCGCCACGCCCGCACCGCCGGACTGGCCCACCGGGAACAGTGGCGCTCCCACGGCCGGTCCTTCCTCGCCCTCCACCGCCCCTGACCCCACGGGGGCCGGGGGTCGGGGAGGGGGTCACCCCCGCCCTGCGGTTTCCGTCCGCCGCTCCGCCCCGGCCGGCTGTCCTTCCTCCGTCCACTGGGGGTGCTCGCGCGCGGCCCAGTCCCGTTCGACGCTGCCGGTGCGCATGCCTCGCCGGGCCTCGGGGTCGCGGGCGGCCATCCGGAGGTGGCCGGCCACCACGACGGCGACGGCGAGCGCGAACCAGTCGTGGACGAAGGTCGCGCCGGTCCGCCAGAGCGCGGGCGCCAGGTGGGTGAACCACATCAGCAGGCCGGTGCCGAGCATCACCAGGATCGTGCCGAGCGTCCACTGCGCGTACAGCTTCTGCCCGGCGTTGAACTTCCCGGCCGGCCGGTGCGGGGAGCGGCGGCGGAGCGCGCGCAGCCAGTCACGGTCGGCGGCGGTGAACCGGCCGAGCCGGGTGGCGTCGCGGCGCATCGCCCGGGTGGCGAGGGCCAGCAGGAGGGGGACGGGCAGCAGCAGGCCGCTCCACTCGTGCACCGTGGCCAACAGCCTCCGGCGGCCGACGAGTTGGGACAGCGGCGGCAGGTAGAGGCAGGCGGCGGTGGCCAGGCAGACGAGCATCAGCGCGGCGGTGGCGCGGTGGGCCCGGCGCTGGGCGGGGGTGAAGCGGGGCCGGCGGTCAGGCGGTCGGGGCATCGTCGCGTCCGTTCGATCGGCCGACCCAGGCGTCCACGTCGTAGCCGAGCCGTTCCCAGTAGCCGGGGCGGACGGTGTCGGTGACGGTGATCGAGGACAGCCACTTGGCGGACTTGTAGAAGTACATGGGGGCCACGTAGAGGCGCACCGGTCCGCCGTGGGCGTGGCCGATCGGGGTGTCCTGCATCCGCAGGGCGACCAGGACGTCGTCGCGGCGGGCCTGTTCCAGCGTCAGGCTCTCGGTGTAGGCGCCGTCGAAGCAGCCGAAGCTCACCGCGCGGGCGTCCGCCCGCACTCCGGCGGCGTCCAGCAGCGCGGACAGCGGAACGCCCTCGAACGGGGTGGCCGGCACCCGCCAGCCGGTGACGCACTGCACGTCGTGGACGATCCGGCGCTGCGGGAGGGCCCGCAGGTCGGCCAGCCGCAGGGTAGTCGGGCGGTCCACCAGGCCGTCGACGGTGAGGGTGTAGTCGGCCTCCCCGCGGTCGGGCACCGAGGCGGTCACCGAGTAGTAGCGGAACCCGCCCCCGCCGGGCAGCAGCCCGGTGAGCCCGGTCGGGTCGCTGCGGGTGACCGCGTCCTGGGCGCGCTGCAGCCAGGGCCCGGCCGCGACCCCGGCCGCCCCGAGCCCCAGCAGCCCGAGCACCACCCGCCGCCCGACCGGCGCACCGCGCTCCGCCGCTCCGGCTGTCCCGTCCGTTCCGGCTGTTCCGGCTGTCCCGGCTGTTCCGGCTGTTCCGGCTGTTCCGTCGTCTGCGTCCACGGGCCGATTCGACCAGCCCGCCGGGCCGTTGACCAGGGCCGCGGAGGCGCTGTCAGACTTCCGTCATCTCTTCCGCAGCCGGAGCCGGAGCCGGTCCCGCACCTGGTGCCGGAACCGGACCCGGGACCGCGGCCGCCCCCGCTGCCCGGCGGGACCGCCGCCAGGCCGCGGCGAGGACGACCGACAGGGCGGCGCCGTAGGCGAGTTGCTGCACGCGTTCCCCTCCCGCCAGGTACAGGACCTGGGCGGCGGCGGGGACCGCCAGCCACTCCCAGCGGCCGTCGAGGGCGGCCAGCGCGACCACCGGCAGCCCGTACCAGGGGTACCCGGGGCCGGCCAGCAGCAGGGCCCCGCCGGTCACCAGCAGGGCGCCCCGCCAGGGACGTCGCGGGTCGCCCCGGCGCAGCACCCGGAGGACCAGCGCGGCGAGCAGCAGCCCGGCGGCCCACGGGACCGCCCGGTCGGGCAGGGCCGCCCGCAGCAGTCCGAACCGTTCCAGGCCGTCCTGCCGGTAGCCCTCCTCGCGCAGGTAGCCGGGCAGGTAGCCGAGCACCCCGGTGCCGGACGGCAGCACGTACGGCAGGTAGCACAGCGCGAACACCCCGCCCGCGGCCCCGACCGCCCCGAGCCCGGCCCGGAACGCCCCGCGACTGCGGCCCCCGCCGCCCCTCGCGCCGCCCAGCGCCCCGGAGAGCAGCCCCGGCAGGGCCAGCGCGGGCAGCAGTTTGACGGCCGTCGCCGCCCCCAGCAGCGCGCCGCCGGCCGCGGCCCTCCGCCGGGCGGCCAGGCCGAGCCCGGCCACCGTCAGCAGCGTGCCCAGGACGTCCACGTGCGCGTCGTTGACCGCCCACACCGCGACGCCCGGGCACCAGGCCCACAGCGCGGCCCGCCGCCGTCCGCCCGTGACGGCCAGCAGCGCGCCGGTGGTGGCGACGGCCAGCAGCGCCCCGGCGGCCTGCGCGGTGCGGACCCGGTCGCCGAACGGGTGCTGGGCGAGGAACCAGGCTTCGGCCAGCGGCGGGTAGACGGTGTGCACGGCGGGCCGGTTGATCCGGGTGCAGGCCCCGTCGGCGGTGCGCCGCTCGTCCCATCCCCGGCAGCCGTCGCCGGCCGGGAACAGCCCGGGGTCGCGCAGCGGGGCGAGCGCCGGGTCCTGCGGGGCGTGCGCGTACGGCGAGATCCCGGCCGCCTGCACCCGCCCGTCCCACACGTACCGGTGGGCGTCGTCACTGGTGCGCGGCGGCACGAGCAGCCCGGTGGCGGCCACCAGCACCCCGCCGGCCAGCACCAGCCGCGCCACCTGCCGCTCCGGCACCCGGCGCAGCAGGAGCAGCGCGCCGCCGAACAGCAGCGCGTCGGCGGCGTACCAGCCGTACAGCGGCGGGCGGTTGCCGAGCGTGCCGCCGGTGGTGAAGGTCAGCACGAGGCACCCGGCCAGGGCCGCCAGGGCGAGGGCGCAGAGCAGTGCGGGTCGTCCGGTCACCGCTCCACCCTGGCACCGCTGCGCCGCCGAACGGCCGGGCCGGGCCCGGCCGTTCGCGTTCCGTAAGCACCCCGCCGAACCGCCCGCGCAACTCCCGATCCGCCCGCGCGACTCCCGATCCGCCCGACGTTCGGATTCCGTAAGCAGGTCGCAGCCCGTCCGCCGGGCCTGGTCGCGCTTCGATGGAGGACGTGAACTCCCTTCCTCCGGCTGCCCGTCGGCGGCTCGACCGGCCGCTGCCCGCCCCGCCCGACGCGCTGCGGCGCGGCCCGTTCCGGGCGGGGGCGTTCCGGTCCCCGGCCCGGGGACCGCGCACCGCCGTGGTGCTGGGCCGCTGGCTGGGCGCGGCGCTGCTGCTGTGCTTCGCCACCGGCCTGGTCAGCCATCTGCTGCAGGACCCGCCGCACTGGCTGCTCGCGGTCGGGCTGCCGACCCGGCCGGTCGGCGGCTACCGGGTGACGCAGGGGCTGCACGTGGCCTGCGGTCTGGCGGCGGTCCCGCTGGCGGGCGCGAAGCTGTGGTCGGTGTACCCGCGCCTGTTCGAGTGGCCGCCGGCCCGGAGCGTGCGGCACGCCCTGGAGCGGGCGGCGGTCGCCGCCCTGGTGGCGGCCGTCCTGCTGGAGCTGTTCACCGGGCTGCTGAACACCTTGCAGTGGTACCCGTGGCCGTTCCCGTTCCGGCAGACCCACTACTGGACGGCGTGGACGGCCGTCGGCGCGCTGCTGGTCCACCTCGCCGTCAAGGCCCCGGCGATCGCCGCGCACTGGCGGCGGTCCGGCACCGTCCCGCTCGCCGGGCGGCGGGCCCTGCTGGCGGCGACGGCGACGGCCGTCGGGGCGGTCACCCTGACCACGGCCGGCCAGTCCGTGCCGTGGCTGCGCGCCCTCGACCTGTTCGCCCCGCGCCGCCCCGGCGCGGACGGCAGCGCCCTCCCGGTCAACCGCACCGCCGCGCAGGCCGGGACCGCCACCGTCCCCGCCGACTGGCACCTCACCGTCAACGGCCCGACCCCCTACCGCCTCGACCTCGCCGCCCTGCGCGCCCTGCCCCAGACCACCGCCGTCCTCCCGATCGCCTGCGTGGAGGGCTGGAGCGCCGACGGCCGCTGGACCGGCGTCCCGCTGCCCGACCTGCTGCGCCGCGCCGGACTTCCGCCCGGCTCCGCCGTCCGCGTCACCTCCCTGGAAGCCGACGGCCCCTACCGCACCACCGACGTCCCCGCCCCCTACGCGGACCACCCCCGCACCCTCCTCGCCCTCGCCCTGGACGGCCGCCCCCTGACCCCCGACCACGGCTTCCCCGCCCGCCTGATCGCCCCGAACCGCCCCGGCGTCCTCCAGACCAAGTGGGTCACCCGGATCGACCCCCTCTGACCCCCGCCCCTCCTCCCTCCCCCGGAGCCCCCATGCGCCCCGTCCGCACCGCCCTCCTGCTCGGCGGCCTCGCCCTGCTCCTCACCGGCCTGACCGGCCTGCTCACCGACCCCCGCGTCAGCGACCCGTTCGACGTGCTGCTGTGGGCCGCCGGGCTGCTGGTGCTGCACGACGGGGTGTGGCTGGCGCTGGTGTGCGGAGTGGGGGCGGCTCTCACGGGGCGGCCGCTGCTGCGGGGTTGGCTGGTGGTCGTGGCGGCGGTGGGTGCGGTGGCCGTTCCGGCGGTGCTGCGGGCGGGCGACGACCACGGGAACCCGACGCTGCTGCCGCTGCCGTACCTCCGCAACGGGCTGCTGTTCCTCGCCGCGAGCGCCACTGCGGCCGCGCTCGCCGCCCTCGTCCGCCGGGCCGTCAGGAGGGTACCCCGGGCAGGCCGGTGACCATCCCGTCCAGGGCGTGGGAGCAGGGGCAGTCGCGGGTGGTGGGCAGTGATTCCAGGGCTTTGAACAGGACGGTGCGCAGGCGGTCGACGTTGCGGGCGAAGACTTCCAGGACTTCGGCGTGGGTGACGCCCTCGCCGGTCTCGACGCCCGCG
>NZ_JOGH01000157.1:0-12075 GCF_000721345.1 Kitasatospora sp. NRRL B-11411
ACCGCCGCCGCGAACGGAGCGATCTTCGCCTCCGCCAGCGAACGCACCGACTCCCGGAGCATCTCGTGCTCCTCGCCGAGCCGGTAGAGGTCGAAGTCCTGGGTCATGGCAGTCTCCTCGGTGTGGCACTCAGTACCCCCGATTATGCACACTCAGTGCCGCCTGGCCCAGCCCGAACCGCCCGGTCGGTGCTACCGTCCGGGTATGAGCGAGGTGCATGAGCAGGACCGGACGCCCGGCGGCGGCGCGGCGCGGCCGACGATGCGGGACGCGCTGGTCGAGGCGGCGTTCGAGCTGTTCTCCGAGCGGGGTTTCGAGCAGACCACGATCGACGACATCGTCTCGCTCGCCGGGGTCGGCCGCCGGTCGTTCTTCCGCTACTTCCCCTCCAAGGAAGCGGTGGTGTTCCCCGACCACGACGGCTGCCTGGCCGACATGACGGCCTTCCTGGGCGCGGCCGACCCGGCCGGCGACCCGGTGGAGCAGGTGTGCGACGCGGCCCGGCTGGTGCTGCGGATGTACGCGGGCAACCCGGCGTTCTCGGTGGGCCGCTACCGGCTGACCAAGCAGGTGCCCACCCTGCGCATCCACGAGCTGTCGGTGGTCTGGCGCTACGAGCGCACCCTGGCGGGCCACCTGCGCACCCGGTACGCGGCCCGCTCGGACGGCGCGCTGCGGGCGGACGTGATCGCGGCGGCGGTGGTGGCGGCGCACAACTACGCGCTGCGGGCCTGGCTGCGCTCGGGCGGCGAGGGCGACGTGGGCGCGGCGGTGGACGAGGCCCTGCAACTGGTGGTCGACACCTGGGGGAACGGCGCGGAGGGCGGCGGGGGCGGCGGTTCGCAGGACGACGAGGTGGTGGTGATGGTGGCCCGGCGCGGGACGCCGATGTGGCGGGTGGTGCAGGGCGTCGAGGCGGCCCTGGAGGGCTGACCCGCCCGGGCCGCTCCCGGACCTGACGGTCCGTCGAAGATCCGCCGATATGACTGGCACTCCGTACCTTTACAGAAGGCACTGAGTGCCATACCTTCCTTCTGGCAGACGCCCCGACCGCACGCCCGCTCCCGGGCGGCGGTACGGCGGCGCACCCAGGCCCAGGGAGGAGACGGCCATGACCCTCACGCTCGCCCCGTCCGCACCGCACGCCCCGCTCGCCCCGTTCGCGCCCTTCGTCGAACACCCCTTCCCCCAGCAGGCCGCCGGCGCCCCCGGCGAGGCCGAACTCGACTACCGGCGCTGCCAGTGGTGCCACTCGGCCAGCGCGGCGACCTGCCTGCTGTGCCCGGTGTGCGGCTCGGCCGACCTGTCGCCCGCCCGCGCCTGCGGGCAGGGCACGGTGCAGCGGCTGCTGCGCCCGACCCGCCGCGGCCCGCACCTGGGGCGGCCGTACCTGATCGTGCTGGACGAGGGCTTCACCGTGCAGGCGTCGGTGCTCGGCGGCCTGCCAGGGGCGGTGCCGATCGGCGCCCGGGTCCACCTGGTGACCAGCGAGGAGGACGGCCGGGTGCTGACCTTCCGCCTGGCGCCCCGCCCCTGACCCCGCGCCCCCGACCCGCAGTTCTCCGGGCCGCCGCCCCACCGGCGCCCCGGTCCGCGCCCCCGGCCGCTGGCACCGAGTGCCATCCGCCGGGGGCGTTCTCCTTCGGACGCGCGTGCCGTGCGCACACTTCCGACATCGCTCCTCCCGGCTGTGCCGGGCTGGCGGGAACCGGTGCACGCGGCGGCGGCGCGCGGGTAGGGTCGGTGGCGTTTGCCGTTCCGGGGGAGGTACTCGCAGGTGCTCGATCTGAGCGCAGATCAGTCGGCCGCCGGCTGGCGCCCGTTGTCCGGCCCGCCGCCCGTGCGGGCCTGGTGCGACGGGCTGGCGGCCAATCCGGGAGCTCCGGTCGAGGTGCTGGTGCGGCTGCTGGCGCAGGGGCCCGACCCGCTCTGGCCGGCCCGCCGCCCGGAGCTGCCGGCGCCGGTGCTGGCCGCCGCGCTGCGGCACCCCCGGTGGCAGGTGCGGGCGGCGCTGGCGGAGCGTCCGGGGCTGGCCGCACCGGTGCTGGCGGAGCTGGCCGGCGACCGGGAGCGCCGGGTGCGCCGGGCCGCCGCGTCGGCCGCCCACCGGGTGGTGCTGCCCCCGGCGGCGCTGGCCGCGCTGGCCGCCGACCGCGACCCGGACACCCGCCGCCGGGTCCCGGGCTGCCCGGGCCTGCCGCTGGAGCTGCTGGTGGCGCTGGTCCAGGACACCTCGCCGCTGGTGCGCGCGGCGGCCGTCCGCCGGGAGTCCTGGCCGCAGCTGCCGCCGCGGGTGCGCACGGGCCTGCGGGCCGACCGCGACCCGGCGGTGCGGGCCGCGGTGCAGCGGGCGCTGCGGGTGGAGCGCGAGCTGCCGGTGACGCTGGCCGGGTACATCGCCGAGAGCGACCCGGCCCGCCGGGAGCGCACGGCGGCCTCGGCCCGGCTGGAGCGGGCGCTGGGCGAGTGGCTGGTGCTGGACGACGAACCGCGGATCCGGGCCGCCGCCGCGGGCAACCCGCACCTGCCCACCGACCTGGCGCTGGCGCTGGCCGCCGACCCGCACGAGGCGGTGCGGCTGGCGGTCTCGCTGCGCCCGGACCTGACGGAGGAGCAGCGCGCCGCGGTGGTGTACCGGCTGCCGGACGCCGCGCCGCCGCTGCCCTGGGTGGCCGCGCGGGCGGCCGATCCGGCGGAGCTGCTGCGGCTGGCCCGCTCGGCGCACCCGCTGGTGCGCTGCGCGGTGGCCTCGCTGGAGCGGCTGCCCGCGCCGGTGGTGGCGGTGCTGGCGGCGGACGCCGAGCTGATCGTCCGCCTGGCCCTGGCGGAGCACTGCGCGGACGCGCCGGGCGCGCTGCTCCGCTCGGTGTACGGGCAGTTGCTGGGCCCGGCCGCGCTGGTCGCGGACCCGCGTTTCGCCGCCCCGGGCCTGTCCCGCTGGGCCGGCCGCCCGGAGCCGGCCCTGCGGTTGGCCGCGCTGCGCGACCCGGACCTGCCGCCGGACCTGCTGCCGGCCCTGGCCGCGGACGAGGACCCGGTGGTGGCCCGGGCCGCGGTGGCCGATCCGCGCCTGCCGCTGCCGCGGCTGCTGGAGTGCCTGGAGCCGCACGCCCACCCGGCGGCGGCGGCGTCGAACCCGGCCCTGCCGGTCCCGTTCATGCACCGCCTGCTGGACCTGTCGCCCCCGTCCTGACCTGCGGCGGCGCCCCGGCGCGGGGCGTGGAATACCGCCCGGTGGGTGAATGTTCAACCACCTGTCGGGCCGGTGCGGCCCGGCAGGAGACCCGGCAACGGGAAGGAGCAGGCAATGACCACCGACCTCCGCCACAGCAGTGCGGCCGTCGTGTCCCCGGGCGAGAGCGCGGGCGAGCGCTGGGCGCGGGCCCAGCTGTTCTTCGACTCCAAGGCGTACGCGGACGCCGCGCTGATCCTCACCGGCCTGGTCGACGAGGTGCCCGAGCAGGTCGGCCCGCGGCTGCTGCTGGCCCGGTCCTACTACCACTCGGCCCAGCTGCGCCGGGCCGAGGAGCAGCTGCGCGAGGTGATCGCGCGCGACCCGGTGGAGCACTACGCGCACCTGGTGCTCGGCCGCGTCCTGGAGCGCCAGGGCCGGCACGCCGAGGCCGTTCCGTACCTGCGGCTGGCGGCCGCGTTCGACGGGGACTTCCCCGAGGACTGAGCCCCCGCCGCTTCCCCCGCACCGCCCCCGGCCCTCCCCCCGGCCGGGGGCGGTGCGCCGTTCCGGGCCCGGCCCCTGTCGTCGCGGGGCCCGGCCCCTGGCAGGCTGGAGGGAGCGCACCCCCGGGGCGGACGGAGCCCCCGGGGTGAACGGAGCGGAGGTGCCGCCGATGCGGACGCTGGAGGAGCAGATCGAGGTGACCGCCCCGGTGGGGACGGCCTGGTCGCAGCTGCACCGGGTGGCCGAGTACCCGCTGTTCGTCGCCGGGGTGGTGCACGCCAGCGCGCACGGCCGGCACCACGCGCTGCTGGACGTGGAGTTCGGCGGCGAGCGGCACGCGGTGGACGCGGAGCTGACCGACCACGGACGCGGCCGGGTGATGAGCTGGGAGACGGTGGACGGCCCGCCGCTGCGCGGCACCTTCGCGCTGCGGGCGCTGGACGCCGCGCACACCCGGGTCCAGCTGCGCCTGGAGTACGACCCGCAGGAGCTGATCGACGCGATGGGCGGCCCGCGCGGTTTCGCGCAGAGCCACGCGGTGGAGGAGGCGGTCCGCGCCGACCTGGAGCTGTTCAAGCAGCTGTGCGAGGAGTGAGCGGCCGGGCCGTCCGCCCCTCCCGGCCGCTCACTCCTCGGTGGGCAGCTCGGCCCAGATGACCTTCCCGCTGGCGGGGTAGCGGGTGCCCCAGCGTTCGGCGAGCTGGGCGACCAGGAACAGGCCGCGCCCGCCCTCGTCGGTGTCGGTGGCGTAGCGCAGGTGCGGGGAGGTGGCCGAGCCGTCCCGGACCTCGCAGATCAGCGACCGGTCGCGCAGCAACCGGACCCGGATCGGCGGGGCGGCGTGCCGGATGGCGTTGGTGATCAGTTCGCTGAGCACGAGTTCGGCGGCGAACGCCTGCTCGGCCAGGCCCCAGTCGGCGAGGCGGCGGGTGACGGCGGCCCGGATCCGGGCGACGGCGGCGGGGTCGGCGGGGACGTCCCAGTCGGCGACGTGGTCGGCGGGCAGCGCGCGGGTGCGGGCCACCAGCAGGGCGGTGTCGTCGGCGGGGTTGGCGGGCAGCAGCGCGGCGAGCAGGTCCTCGCAGGTCTGCCGGGGGTCGCGGCCGGGGCGGGCGAGGGCGGCGCGCAGCAGTTTCAGGCCGTGGTCGAGGTCGTGGCTGCGGGACTCCACCAGCCCGTCGGTGTACAGCACCACCCGGCTGCCCTCGGGGAGTTCGAGTTCGGCGCTCTCGTAGGGCAGCCCGGTGACGCCGAGCGGCGGCCCGGCGGGCAGGTCGACGATCTCGACCCGGCCGTCGGGGTAGGCCACGGCGGGCGGCAGGTGGCCGGCCCGGGCCATGGTGCAGCGGCGGGTGACCGGGTCGTAGACGGCGTACAGGCAGGTCGCGCCGGTGATCGGGCGTTCGCTGCCGTCGGGGGCGGGGTGTTCCTGGTCGAGCCGGTTGACCAGGGCGTCGAGGTGGCCGAGCAGTTCGTCGGGGGCGAGGTCGAGCGAGGAGAAGGTGTGCACGGCGGTGCGCAGCCGGCCCATGGTGGCGACCGCGTGCACGCCGTGGCCGACCACGTCGCCGACCACCAGGGCGACCCGGGCGCCGGAGAGCGGGATGACGTCGAACCAGTCGCCGCCGACGCCGGCCTGCGCGGGCAGGTAGCGGGAGGCGACCTCCAGGGCGTCCTGTTCGGGGAGTCCGGCGGGCAGCAGGCTGTGCTGGAGGGCGACGGCCATGGTGTGCTCGCGGGTGTAGCGGCGGGCGTTCTCGACCAGGACGGCGGCCCGGGCGGTGAGTTCCTCGGCGAGGGTGCGGTCCTCCTCGTCGAAGACCGGGCGCGGGCGGGCCCGCCAGAAGGTGGCCACGCCCAGCAGCGTCCCGCCGACCGCCAGCGGCACCGTGACCAGGGTGTGCACGCCCTGCGCGCGCATGGCGTCGACGGTGCCGGGGTGGAACTCGTCCCAGGCGGCCAGCGCGGCCGTCAGGTCGGGTTCGACCACCGAGCGCAGCTCGGTGACGGCCCGGGCCCGGGGGGTACCGGGGACCATCGGGACGGGCGAGCCGGGGGTCAGCAGCGGCGGCAGTTCGGTGACGCCGACCAGTGCGGCGCGGCGCAGCGGGCGGCGCTGCCCGGGCCGGGGTTCGCCGCCGGCCAGCACGCCCTCGTAGAGGTCGACGCAGGCGAAGTCGGCGAACGCCGGGACGAGGGCGGCGGCGAGTTCCTCGCAGGTGCGGGTGATGTCGAGGGTGGTACCGATCGAGGCGCCGGCCCGGTAGAGCAGTTCCAGCCGCAGCCGGGCGGTGTCGGGGCCGGTGAGCGGGGCGCTGTCGCGCAGGGTGGCGATCCGGCCGGGCAGCCCGCCGGAGCGGTCGGTGGGGTGCAGGTCGAGGTGGAGCAGGCGGCCGTGGACGGCGGCGCGGGCGTCGGTGAGTTCCCCGGGGCCGTGCAGCAGGGCGGTCAGGTCGGGCGGCAGGCCGAGCGCGTCGAGCGGGCGGCCCTCGCAGTCGGCGGGCAGGTCGAGCAGGCGGCGGGCCTCGTCGTTGGCGTAGCGCAGCAGCAGGTCGGCGTCGAGCAGCAGGACGCCCTCGCGGACGACGGCCGGTGCGGGGGCGCGGTGCCGGCCCGTTCCCCCCGCGGCGGCCGTCATCCGGGCCGTCCAACGGGGGCGGGCGTCACGCGGGCCGTCGGGGCGGGCGCCACGCGGGCCGCGGGGGCGGGGCGTGCGGCGGCGGACAGCCGACGTACGGGGGCGGGGCCCGCCGTGCTGTGTCCACCGGGTGCTGCCCGAAACCGGGTCATACGCCCATTCCTACACTCCCGGCTCGGAGCGGGCCAATGGCCGCGCCCGGATTTCCGTGCCCGGGGCGGTGGTTTCGCCCGGTCCGGCGGGCGGGGCGGGTCGGCGGTGACCGCTGTCCGGCCTGCGGCGTCCGCACTCCGGGCGGATCGGGGACCCCGGGCGTAGGGGCGGACAGGGGCGGGAGGAGGATGGGCGGATGTAGAAGCCAAGCATCTGCGCGAAGAGGTCGGGAGAGGTCGTCCGTCATGCCCCACATCACCGTCGACTACTCGCCGCAGCTCGCCGACGCCTTCGACCGCCCCGGTTTCGTCCGCGAGCTGCACCCGCTGGTGCGCGAGTGGGTGGCGTCCCGGGGCGTGTGCAAGACCTTCTTCCGCCCGGCGGCGGAGACCTGGGTCGACGGCTCGGACGGGCAGGTGACGGCCTTCGTGCACATCGCCATCGGGCTGCTGCCCGGGCGGCCCGAGGGGCTCAAGGCCCGGCTCTCCGAGGAGGTGCTGCGGCTGCTCGACAAGCACCTGCGCCCGGTCCTGGGCCGCGAGGTGGTCCGCTCGGCGGAGGTCCGCGACCTGGCCGCCTCCTACCGGCTGCGCACCGGCTGGTAGCCGCCGGGGCGGCTCCTCAGCGGTGGCCGAGGACGTTCACCACCAGGCCGTTCGGGTCCCGGACGAAGAAGCGCCGCACGCCCCACTCCTCGTCGCTCAGCGGGTGGACCACCTCGGCACCGGCCGCCAGCATCGCGGCGTGCGCGGCGTCCACGTCGGCGACCTCGACGCTCAGGTCCGGCAGCACGGGCGCGGTGGCGTCCCGGACCGCGAAGCTGACCTGCGCGGCCGGGGCGGCGGGCGCTGCCAGGGTCATGATCCAGCCGTGGTTCATGACCTCCGCGAGGCCGAGCCGCCCGTAGAACTCCCGGTTCGCCCGCTGCGCCCCCTCCCCCGCCACCTTGACGTTCGGCACCACCCGCCGCACCGGCCCGGTGGGCCGCTGCTCGGCGGACTGCTGCCCGGCGGACTGCTGCTCGGCGGCGTCGAAGGCGGGGGCGAGCGGGGCCAGGGCGGCCCGGAGCCGTTCGGGCAGCGGGCCGGCCGGGACGACCAGGCCCGCGGCGGCGGCCGGGCCGGCCTCCCCGGCGGGGCCGACCTCCCCGGCCGGGTCCGCGGGCGGGCGGAGCCAGTCGGCCAGCGCGATCCGGACGGCCGCGGCGGTGGCCGCGGCGAGCACCCGGGCGGACTCCGGACCGGTGGCGCGGTGCTGCTGCGCCGCCGCCAGGCGGGCGGTGATCGCCGCCGCGAGCGGGGCCTCGATCCCGGCGGTGGTGTCCAGGAACGCCTCGCGCAGGGCGGGGCGGGCGAGGATCAGCAGCAGGGCCTCGGGGGCCTGCTCGCCGGTGCCGGTGTACTGCTCGACCACCGCGTCGGTGACGGCCTCGGCCAGCCGCACCCCGGCGGGCCGGGCCGCGAGCGCCGCGGCGACCCGTTCCTCCCGGTCGGCGGTGACGGCGGAGACGATCGCCTGCTCGCGGCCGGCGAAGTAGTTGTGGTAGGTGCGCGGCGAGACCCCGGCCGCCTCGGCGATGTCCTCGACCCGGACCCCGTCCGGCCCGTGCTCCACGGCCAGTCGCAGGGCGGCCGCGCGCAGCGCCTCCCGGGTGGCCCGCTTCTTCCGCTCCCGCAGCCCAGGTGTCGTCACGGCGGCCAGCGTTCCACACCGCGCTGCGCCCCGGCAAACTTGCCGAACCGCAAACTTGCACTCCTGCAATTTTCCTGCCAGCCTCGTCCCCGCCAGTACCGACCACCGGAGGGGAACCGCACCGTGCGAGCAAGGGGAATGACCTACGACACCGGGTTCGTCCGGCACGGCCGGGCCTCCCGCCCGGACTTCGACCCGGCGGTGGTGCGGCGCGAGCTCGCCGTCATCCGCGACGACCTGCACTGCGACGCCGTCCAGCTGATCGGCGGCGACCCGGAGCGGCTGGAGCTGGCGGCCCGGGCGGCGGCCGGACTCGGGCTGGAGGTCTGGTTCTCGCCCTACCCGCTGGAGCTGGAGCCGGAGCAGGTCCGCGCCCTGCTGCGGGACTGCGCGGAGCGGGCCGAGCGGGTCCGGCGGCTGGGGGCCGCGGTGGTGTTCGTGGCCGGCGTCGAACTGAGCGTGATGGTCCGCGGCTTCCTGCCCGGCGGGAGCCCCGAGGAGCGGGTCGCCCGCCTGATGGCGGAGCCGGAGCTGCGGGCGGGGCGGATCCGGGAGCTCGGGGAGCGGATGAACGCCTTCCTGGGCGCGGCGGTCGCGGACGTCCGGGCCCGCTTCGGGGGCCCGGTCACCTACGCGGCGATCCAGTTCGAGCAGGTCGACTGGACGCCCTTCGACTTCACCACCTTCGAGCTGCTGCGCTCCGCCGAGGTCGCCGACCGGTTCCGGGAGGCGGTGCGCACCCTGGCCCGCGGCCCGAAGCCGCTCGCCGTCACGGGCTTCGGCACCGCCGCCTACCGGGGCGCCGGGGACCGCGGCGGCCGGGTCCTGGAGGTGGTCGAGCACGACCCGGAAACCGGGGCGCCGCTGCGGCTGGCCGCCGCGCACGAACGCGACGAGGCCGGGCAGGCCCGGTACCTGGACGAGCTGCTGGAGGTGTTCGAGAGCGAGGGCGTGGACAGCGCGTTCGTCTTCCTGTTCGCCCTGTCCGGCTACCCGCACCGCCCGGACGGCGACCCGCGCGAGGACCTGGACCGGGCCTCGCTGGGCATCGTCAAGCTCCTCGACGGGGCCCGCGGCACCCGCTACCCGGACCTGCCGTGGGAGCCGAAGGCCGCCTTCGACGCGGTCGCCCGCCGCTACCTGCGCTGAGCGGGCACCGCCGGTGCTAGCTCGGCGCGGCCAGGCGCGGGAGGGCGGTGGCCCGGGAGCGGGCCCAGTGCAGCAGGACGGCGGCCAGGACCAGGGCGATCACCAGGGCCTGCGCCAGGTGGGCGGGGGTGCCGGCGCGCAGGGCGGTCGACAGGGGCGGGGCCAGGACGGGCAGGGCCACGGCCGGGCCGGCCGCGTACCAGGCGGTGAAGAACAGCAGGCCGGTGCTGCCGCCGGCGGGCTGGGGCGAGCGGTAGAGCAGGTCGCGGCGGGCCGGGCCGCGGCAGGCGTTGACCAGCCCGGCGGCGACCAGCGGCGGGACGGCCAGCGGCGCCGCCCAGGCCGCCGTCCCGCCGCCGCAGGCCAGCACGGTGCCCGTGCCGAGCCCGGCCAGCAGCAGGCCGAGCGCGGTGGGCACCACCGCGTGGCGCAGCATCAGGTCGGCGAACGGGTACGGGGACCAGGACGCCCGGCGGACGTCGTCGGTCTCGATCCGGGCGGGCTCCAGGAGTTGGGCGAGCGCCAGGTAGCCGAACAGCAGGGCGAGGGCGGTGACCCCCCAGGACAGGGCGCCCCGGGTGCCGTCCGCCAGCACCCCGCAGAGCAGGGCGGGCACGGTCAGCAGCACCGCGCGGCCCAACCGGGCGGGGGACCGCAGCAGGGAGAGGGTGTCGCGCCAGTACAGCACCAGGTGGGGCCGCCGGGGCGCGGGCAGCCGGACCCGCAGCTGCCGTCCGCCGCCGGAGGCGCCGGTGACGGCCAGCCGGGCGGCCCGGAGTTCGACGGTGCGCAGCGCGGCCAGCACGCCGGCGGCGGTCCGGGCGCGTTCGCGCAGCAGGGGCAGCGGGACGGTGGCGGCGGCGCGGTCGGCGAGCACCAGGCAGAGCGCGGTCGGCACCAGCAGCAGGGCGGCGGCCAGCGGGGCGCCCGGGACGGCGGCGGGGGTCGGGGCCAGCGCGGCGATCCCGGCCCAGCCCCACGGGCCGGACCACAGTTCGATCCGCTCCAGCCAGGGCACGGGGTGGCCCGCGACGGCCAGCGCGCTCTGCGCCGCCAGCGCCAGGACCAGCACCGTCGCCGGCGGGGTCAGGGCGCGGGCCCAGCGGGCGGCCCGGGTGCTGCGCTGGACCAGCAGGCCCGCGCAGACGCCCAGCAGCGGCAGGCAGGCGCCGCCGGCCAGGCACCAGCCGAGGGCGGCGGGCAGGCCGACCCGGACGGTGAGGCCGAGCGCGACCATGCCGCCGACGGCGCCCACCAGTCCGGGCAGGGCGGCCAGTCCGCAGGAGAGCCAGAACCACGGGCGCAGCACCGGCCGGGGCCGGACGGGGTGGGCGAGCAGCCAGTCGGTGGTGGCCCGGGGCGGGACGACCGGGCCGCGCCACAGTCCGTCGCGGACGGCCAGCAGCAGCACCGCGAGCCCGGCGGCGGCGATGCCGCCGGGCATGGCGGCCAGCAGGTCGGGGCCGTGGGCGGTGTAGTCGGCGCCCATCGAGGCCTGCAGGAAGAGGCCGAGGCTGGGGATGCCGCCCCAGATCACCAGGATCAGCAGGGTGCAGTAGAGCGCGAAGGCGGCCTGTTTGGCCCGGTTGCGGCGGTGCGGGGCGCGCAGGGCGCGCAGCAGGGCGAGGGCCTCGTCGGTCCAGTCGTCGTCGGCCGTCCAGGCGGCGGGGGCGTCGGCGGGGCCGTCCTCGTCGGGGGCCGGGGCGAGCGGTTCGGCCGCGGCTGCGGGGCGGGTCACCGGGGTCCGGCCGGGGTGGTGCGCGGGCGGGTGTCGGCGGCGAGGACTTCGGCCGGCGGGCCCTGGCGGACGATCCGGCCGTCCTCGAGGACCAGGACCCGGTCGGCGACCTCGCGGGCCAGGTCGTCGTGGTGCGTGACCAGCAGGACCGCGACGCCGTCGGCGAGTTCCGCGGTCAGGAGTTCGGCGAGGCGGCGGCGGGCCTCCGGGTCGAGGCGCTGCTCGGGTTCGTCGAGCAGCAGCAGGTCGCGGGGGCGGACCAGGGCGCAGGCCAGCAGCAGGGCCTGGAGCTGTCCGGAGGAGAGGGCGGAGGGCAGGGCGTCGGCGCGTTCGGTGAGCGAGCGGTTCTCCAGCACCTGGTCGACCCAGTCGGCGGCGTCGGCGACGCCGTGCGCGACGGCGACCAGCAGCAGGTGCTCGCGGACCGTCAGGTCGGGGTAGTGGGCGACGGTGTCGCCGACGACCGCGACCCGGGCCCGGATCCGCGGGTCGTTCTCGTTCATCGGCAGGCCGTCGAAGCGCACCGTCCCCTTGGTGGGCAGGTCGCGTCCGGCGGCGATCCGCAGCAGGGTCGACTTGCCGGAGCCGTTGTGGCCGAGCAGGGCCACGCACTCCCCGGCGGCGAGGTCCAGGTCGACGGGGTGCAGCACCTCCCGGCCTCCGTAGGCGCGGCTGACCCCGGACAGGTGCAGCAGGGCCGGGCGCGCGGCGGCGCGCGGGGCGGTGGGCTTCTTGGCCATGCGGACGGCGCCTCTCGACGGACGGACCGCCCAAGTATGGCCCCGCCGGGCCGCTCCGGTGCGCACCGCCCCCGCCGGGGGTGCGGTCAGCGGGCCAGGAAGGCGGTGAGTTCGGCGTTCAGCTCGGCGGGGCGCAGGTACGGGAGGGCGTGGTGGGAGGCGTGTTCCAGGGGGTGGACGCGGGCCCGGGGCAGGAGGGCGGCGGCGCGGGCGGCGAGGGTGTGCGGGTCGTGGGCGCGGCTGGCGGCGGCGGGCAGGACCAGGCAGGGGCGGTCGAGGGCGGCGA
>NZ_JOGH01000158.1:0-11975 GCF_000721345.1 Kitasatospora sp. NRRL B-11411
GCCTCCCGTCCCCCGCCTCCCGCCTCCCGGAAGCAGCCCACCGGCTCCCGGAAGCGATCCGCCGCCTACCGGTCGTAGTCCACCGTCACCCGGTCGGAGACCGGCCGGGCCTGGCAGGTGAGGACGTAGCCGGCTGCCAGTTCGGCCTCCTCGAGGGCGAAGTTGCGCCGCATCTCGACCTTGCCCTCGCAGACCAGGGCCCGGCAGGTGCCGCAGACGCCGCCCTTGCAGGCGAACGGCAGGTCGGGGCGGGCCCGTTGGGCGCCGTCGAGGATGGCCCGGTCGCGCGGCAGGGCCAGGGTGCTGGCGCGGCCGTCGAGGACGAGGGTGACCTCGCTGGCGGCGGCGTCCGGTTCCGGTTCGGGGTGCCGCTGCTCGACGATGCCGTCCTCGTCGTCGTCCGCGTGGAACAGCTCCTGGTGCACCCGCCCGGCGGGGACGCCGAGTTCGGCCAGCAGCTGCTTGGCGCCGGTGACCATCGCGTAGGGGCCGCACAGCCACCAGTGGTCGACGGCGGGGGTGTCGACCAGGGCGGTCAGCAGGGCGGCGACCCGCTCGGGGTCGAGGCGGCCGCTGAGCAGTTCGGCGTCGCGGGTCTCCCGGGAGAGCACGTGGACGAGCTGGAAGCGTTCCAGGTAGCGGTCCTTGAGGTCGGCCAGCTCGTCGGCGAACATCACCGTGTCGCTGCGCCGGTTGCCGTACAGCAGGGTGACGGTGGAGTCGGGGTGGCCGGCCAGGACGGAGCCCGCGATGGAGAGCATCGGGGTGATGCCGGAGCCGGCCGCGAGCAGCACGTGCGCGCCGGGCACGGCCGGGTCGGCGGTGAACGCCCCGGAGGGGGGCAGCACGTCGACGGTCTCGCCGGTCTTCGCCTCGCCGACCAGCCAGTGCGAGAACAGCCCGCCGGGCACTTCGCGCACCGCGATCCGCAGCGGTCCGCCGACCGGGGAGCAGAGCGAGTAGGAGCGGCGCTCGTCGGCGCCGTCGACGATCCGGCGCAGGGTCAGGCTCTGGCCGGGGCGGAAGGCGTACTCCTCGGCCAGGTCGGCGGGGACGTCGAAGGTGACCGCGACGGCGTCCTCGCAGAGCCGTTCCAGGGTGCCGATCGGCAGCGGGTGGAACCGCGGGCGGCGGACGGCCATCAGATCTCCTTGATCCGGTCGAAGGGTTCGCGGCAACTGCGGCACCGCCACAGCGACTTGCAGGCGGTGGAGCCGAACCGGGAGAGCTCCTCGGTGTCCTGGGACCCGCACTGCGGGCAGGCGGTCACCAGTCGCCGGGTGGGGCCGAGTTGCAGCAACCCGCCGGACTGCCGCATCCCGCCGGGAGCGGGCGGGGCGATGCCGGCCGCGGCGAGCTTGCGGCGGCCCTCGGCGCTGATCCGGTCGCTGGACCAGGGCGGGTCGATCCGCAGCCGCACCTCGACCCGGTCGAACCCGGCGGCCCGCAGCCGGCGGGACACGTCGGCGGCCATCTCGGCGATGGCCGGGCAGCCCGAGTAGGTGGGCGTCAGCCAGGCGGTGACCGCCCCGTCGGCCTCCTCGACGTCGGCCAGCACGCCCAGGTCGGCCAGGGTCAGCATGGGCAGTTCGGGGTCGGGCACGGCGGCGGCGACCTCCCGGGCCCGCTCCAGCACGGTGCTCACCACGTCGCCCCCGGGTGCGCCCGGGCCACCACCTGCAGCTCCGCGAGCAGCGGCCCCAGCGCCTCGGTGTGCACCCCGTGCCGCCCGGCCCGCCCGTCCACGTACGCCCGGCCCGCGGTCTCGGGGACGGGCAGCGTCGCCTCGGCCAACACCCGTTCCAGGGAGGCGAATACGGGCGCGCGCAGCTCGGACGGGTCGACGCCGAGCCGCAGTTCGACCTCGTGCGGGGTGAACAGCTCCTCCAGCCACGGCCACAGCGCCTCCAGCGCGGCGAGCATCCGCCGGTGCGACTGCTCGGTGCCGTCGCCGAGCCGCACCGTCCAGGAGCTCGCGTACTCCCGGTGGTACGCCAACTCCTTGACGCCTAGCGCCGCGACGGCCGCCAGCACCGGGTCGGCGTGGTGGGCCAGCCGCCGGTACAGCTCCTCCCGGGCGGTGGCGAACAGCAGCAGCCGCACCACGCACTGCGCGAAGTCGCCGTTCTCCAGCTCCACCAGCCGCACGTTGCGGTAGTCGAAGTCCTCGCGCCAGTAGGCGAGTTGGTCCTCGCCGCGGCCGCTGCCGTCGAGCTGTCCGGCCCGGGTGAGCAGTCGGCGGGCCTGGCCGAGCAGGTCGAGGCCGAGGTTGGCGAGCGCCACCTCCTCCTCCAACTCCGGCGCCCGGGTGATCCATTGGATCAGCCGCTGGGAGAGCACCAGCGCGTCGTCGCCCAGCATCAGGCAGTACGCGGCGAGGTCGGCCGGGTCGATCCCGGCCGGCGGCGCGGCGTCCACCCCCAGCAGCGGATCGGCGAACCCCGTGCCGTACGCCCAGCGGGCCTCGCCGTCCGGCTCCGGGCCCGCCTCGGCCAGCGAGAGGTACACGTGTTCGTCGGTCATGTCGCCTTCCCTGCCAGTTCGTTGACGGTGCGTCAGATGTGCGGGACGTCCTCGGGGATCGGGTAGAACGTCGGGTGCCGGTACACCTTGTCGCCGCTCGGCGCGAAGAACGGGTCCTGCTCGTCCGGGCTGGACGCGGTGATCGCGTCCGAGCGGACCACCCACAGGCTCACCCCCTCGTTGCGCCGGGTGTACAGGTCGCGCGCCGCGAGCAGCGCCATCTTGTCGTCCGCCGCGTGCAGCGACCCCACGTGCACGTGGTTCAGCCCGCGCCGGGGCCGCACGAACACCTCGTACAGCGGCCAGGAGGCCCGCTCCCCGTTCATCCCTCGTTCTCCTTCCGCGCCGCTCGTCCGGCCTGCTTGGCCGCGTACGCCGAGGCCGCCTCGCGCACCCAGGCGCCGTCCTCGTGGGCCGCCCGCCGCCGCTCGATCCGCTGCGCGTTGCACGGGCCGCCGCCCTTGATCACCTGCTGGAGCTCCGACCAGTCCGGCTCGCCGAAGTCCCAGCTGCCGCGCTCCTCGTTCCAGGCGAGCGCCGGGTCGGGCAGCACCACGCCCAGGTGCTCGGCCTGCGGGACGGTCATGTCGACGAAGCGCTGGCGCAGTTCGTCGTTGCTGTGCCGCTTGATCCGCCAGGCCATCGAGCGCTCGCTGTTGGGCGAGGCCCCGTCCGGCGGGCCGAACATCATCAGCGACGGCCACCACCAGCGGTCCACCGCGTCCTGCACCATGGCGCGCTGCGCTTCGGTGCCGGCCATCAGCGTCATCAGCAGTTCGTAGCCCTGCCGCTGGTGGAAGGACTCCTCCTTGCAGATCCGCACCATCGCCCGGGCGTACGGCCCGTAGCTGCACCGGCACAGCGGCACCTGGTTGCAGATCGCCGCGCCGTCCACCAGCCAGCCGATCACGCCGACGTCGGCGAAGGTCAGCGTCGGGTAGTTGAAGATCGACGAGTACTTCTGCCGCCCGTCGATCAGCTTCTCGGTCAGTTCCGCGCGGTCCACCCCGAGGGTCTCGGCCGCCGCGTACAGGTACAGCCCGTGCCCGGCCTCGTCCTGCGCCTTGGCGAGCAGGATCGCCTTGCGCCGCAGCGAGGGCGCCCGGGTCAGCCAGTTGCCCTCCGGCTGCATGCCGATGATCTCCGAGTGGGCGTGCTGCGCGATCTGCCGCACCAGCGTCGCCCGGTACGCCTCCGGCATCCAGTCGCGCGGCTCCACCCGCGCGTCCGCGGCGACCACCGCCTCGAACCGCGACTGCGCCTCCGTGCTGGCCTCCACCGCCCACCTCCCGACTGACCGTTCGGTCGGTTCCATTCTGTACACAGGGACCGGGCGGTGGCAAGGAGGTCGGGGCCCGGTGATCGGGCACAGCAGGCACGGTGATCGGGAGCGGCAGACCCTGTGATCGAAAACAGCCGACCCGGTGATCGGGCCCAGCAGGCCCCGCGATCGGGAGCAGCCGGCCCGGTGATCGTGGAGACAGCCGGAGGCGGCGGCCGACGACCGGGGCCCGGGGGACGTGCCCCCGGGCCCCTGGTGCGGTCGGCCGCCGCCTCCGGCCGGTCCTCAGCGCTCGCGCAGGCGCGGCAGCGGCACCGCCAGCAGCGCGGCCAGCAGGGCGATCCGCGGGCCGAGTTGGTCGACCCGGAGGTGTTCGTGGCGGGCGTGCGGACCGGCGCCGACCGCACCGAGGCCGTCCAGGGTGGGCAGGCCCCGCGCGCCGGCCAGGTTGGTGTCGCCCGCCCCGCCGGCGGGGGCGCCGTCGAGGTGCTGGCCGAGGGCGGCGGCCAGCGAGCGGACGTGGCGCAGCAGCAGGTTGCCGGAGCGCTCGGGCCAGGCGGGGCGGCTGGAGAGCACCTCGGTGCGGACGTCCGCGCCGGGGCGGGTCGCGGTGAGGTGGGCGAGGGTGTCGAGGGTGCGGCGCTGGGCCTCGGTGGTGGCGAAGCGCAGGCCGAGTTCGGCCTCGGCGTGGCCGGCGATGACGTTGGCGCGGGTGCCGCCGTCGATCCGGCCGGTGTTGAGCTCGGTGCCGGGCTGGCGGGCCAGGCCGCGGACGGCGATCAGCTGGTCGACCAGTTCGTCGATCGCGGAGAGGCCGTCGGCGGCGTCGAGGCCGGCGTGGGCCTCGCGCCCGGTGACGGTGAGCCGGACCCGGGTGGAGCCGCGGCGGGCGGTCTTCAGCCGGCCGTCGGGGTGGCCGGGTTCGAGGCCGAGGACGGCGGCGGCGCCGCGCAGGTGGCGCTCGACCAGGCCCCGGCCGTCGGGGCTGCCGATCTCCTCGTCCGAGACGATCACCATCCGGACCGGGCGGTGCGGGCGCTGTCCGAGGTCGGCGAGCAGCGCGAACGCGCCTTCCAGTAGGGCGAGTCCGCCCTTCATGTCGAGGATGCCGGGGCCGCTGAGCCGCCCGTCGCGCTCCTCGACCGGCCAGTCGGCGAGGGTGCCGACCGGCCAGACGGTGTCGTGGTGGCCGACCACCAGCAGGTGCGGGAGGTCCTCCTGCTGTCCGGGCCAGTCGAGGACGAGGTGGTCGCCGTGCTCGCAGGGGTGCCGGACGGCGGTGGCCCCGGTCGCGGCGTAGCCGGCGGCGAGCTCTTCGGCGAGGGCGTCGAGCCGGGGGGCGTCACCGGAGGGGGATTCGATCCGGGCCAGGTCGGCGCAGCGCTTGCGGACGGCCGCGGTGAGGGTGCGGGCCCGGCTGGTGAGGGTGCGCGGCAGGCCGGGCAGGGCGGCGGTCGGGGTCACCGCCGGTGCGGCGGCGGGCAGTTCGGCGGCGGGGGGCGCCGCTGCGGTGGCGGCGGAGGTGTCCGCGGCCGCTGTGGCGGGTGGTTCGGCGGTGTCCGCGGCCGCTGCGGCGGGGGCTCCGGCGGTCACCGCGGCGGACGTCCCGGTGGGATGCGGCTCGGGGGCCACGGTATGCGGACTCACCGTTCACCTCCGGCGGGTCGCGGGGCACTCGGCGGTATCGGCGGGGCGGGCGTCCAACGGCTCCTGCCCGGGGTCGGGCTCGGTCGCGGCGTACGGTACGACCTGGGGCTGGGCAACACTGCGTCCTCCTCGCTCGGTCCACGGCTCCGGCTCGGCCCGGGGCGCGGGGACATCGGTCTTCTGTTCCTCGGCACGGGCGGGCACCGTAACAGGGGGCCGATGAGCGAGCCTAGAAGATTGGTTCGCCTCCCTGCGAGGTGGCCTGCCGCTCAGCGCGCCGCGGCGGGTCCGGGTGCGTCCTGCTCCTACCTTGGACCCCCGGGGGAGGTTCGGCAGCGCGAATCGCCCACGATCGAGCGAACCCCGCCCGATGGGTGACCGTGAATCAGCCTTTGGTACCAGTCGGGGCGTCCGCGGCCGGGCGCGCCGGAGCCCCCGCCGCCGCGCCGAGCGGGGGCAGGGGCTCCGGGCGGGCCGTGAACGGCCCGGTCAGTCGCGGGACTTGCCGAACACCAGCCGGTAGGCGATCAGCAGGACGAGTGCGCCCGCGATCGCGGCGATCCAGGTCGGCAGGTCGAAGAAGCTCACGTTCACCGACTTGTGCAGGATCTTCGAGGACAGCCACCCGCCGATGAAGGAGCCGGCGATGCCGATCAGGGTGGTGACGATGATGCCGCCCGGGTCCTTTCCGGGCAGCAGGAGCTTCGCGATGGCTCCGGCGAGGAGCCCGAGGATGATCCAGCTGACGATTCCCATGGCCTTCTCCTGCCCTCCGTCACGGCGGGCAACCTCCCGTGCCCGCTCACCGGGGGTGACGCTCGTCTCCACCCACCCGGTTCCGGCCACCGGCGCGACGGGCCGTGCCACCGGGCCGTGGCACTCCGCGGCTCACCGAGCCGTGCCACCGGACCGTGCCACCGGGCCGGGACGCTCCGCGGCTCAGCGGGCCCGGGGCAGCGGCACCGCCTCGGGGCGGTAGCGGACGGTGGTCGCCATCCAGTGCAGCAGCGCGTGCGCGAAGCGGACCAGCGCCCGCACGTAGCAGCGCACCTGGGGCGGCCAGTGCGAGCCGCGGGCGATGCCCTCGGCCAGGAACTCCAGGGTGGTGAGCTCAGCCCCGCAGAGCGCGGCGACCTGGGCGGCCGCGGCGGCCTGCGGCAGCCGCTCGTGCACCTCCAGCGCGCACAGCAGGTTGTTGCCGTGGCCGGTGGCGGTCTCGGCCCGGTACGAGCAGAGGTCGTTGGCCCAGCCGACCAGGTGGTCGAACCGGCTGCGCAGGTCGACGAGTTGGGGGTGGTGGTGGAACTGCTCGGGCAGGTCGAGGCGGTGCGCGAGCTCGACCGTGCCGGCCGCGCAGCGGGTGGCGCCGCCCCGCTCGCGGTGCGAGAGGTACTGCGGCACGGTGGGGGTGGCGCCGCGCAGCCGCAGGAAGTCCAGCGAACTCTCCAGGTAGCAGCGGAAGTCGGCGGTCTGCCGGGCCCGCCAGGCCGGTCCGGTGAGGGCTACGCTGTCCTGCCAGAGGGTGCGGAAGGCCCGGGCCAGGGCGGTCCGCGGGGCGGGCGCGACGGCGTCGGGGGCGAGTTCCGGGGCGAGCAGCGCGGCGAGTTCGCGGACGGTGCGGTCGGCCTCGTCGGACGGGTCGCCGAGCCAGTGCCGGTCGAAGTGGTCGTCGAGGATCCAGCCGAGCAGCAGCCACTGGGTGGCGGTCCGCAGCCCGGGCCCGGCCGGGAGGTCGCCCCAGCAGCGCGAGGCCAGGTCCAAGTGGCCCTGTTCCAGCAGGCGTTCGGTGCCCTCGTGGTCGAGCAGGCCGGTGCCGGCCAGCCAGTGCGCGAGTTCCTCGCGCAGCGCGTCGGCGTGCGGGTGCGGCGCCGGAACGGGGATCCGGTCGAGCAGGCCGGCGAGCGGCCCGCCGGACGGTCCGGCGGGCTGTCCGCCCGGTTGTCCGGCCGGGAGGCGCTGCGCGGTGGCTCGGCTCATGGCGGGATCCTCCGGTCCGCTCGGGTGCGTGGTCGCCGCGTCCGGGATCGCCGGGCGCGAACGGGGCGGGCCGCCGCGGACGCGCCCGGGCCGGCGGGCCGCCGGAGCGCACGCACCGGCCGAGCGACCGGGGCGCGCGTCAACTTCCCGCCGGGGCACGCGTCAACCGTCCACCAGGACGGACCGGCCGCCGACGGGACGAGTCTGCTGGAACACCGGGCCCGGGCTCCGCAGAACCGTCGGCCGTTCCCCCGCCCGGCGGATACCACCGCTCATCCGACGATCAGCCCGCGACCCGCCCCCGGGGCACCCGTTCCAGGGTGCACCGGCCGTCCCGGCAGGTCCGCCGCAGCCGCCCCCGGGAGAGCAGTTGGAACAGCCCGACCGTCCAGCACAGCGGACAGCCCCGCAGCGCCACCAGCCCGACCGGCACGGCGAGCAGCACGACCGGCCCGAACACCGGCAGCAGTCCGAACCCGGCCGCCACCGCCCCGAACCCGACCGCGCCGCGCAGCAGATGGCGCGGCAGGGTCGCACTCGCGTAACCGTCCCGCCCGACCCCGGCACGCCCCGCACCCCCGGCGCCCCCGTCCCGCCCGCT
This sequence comes from Kitasatospora sp. NRRL B-11411, assembly GCF_000721345.1. Taxonomy (NCBI): domain Bacteria; kingdom Bacillati; phylum Actinomycetota; class Actinomycetes; order Kitasatosporales; family Streptomycetaceae; genus Kitasatospora; species Kitasatospora sp. NRRL B-11411. The sequence continues at coordinate 8,031 of NZ_JOGH01000158.1, forward strand.
CACCGGACACCGCCGCGCCGGACGGCCGGGCCGCCGAACCTCCGCCCGGCCTGGCCGGTGCCGCGCTCGAACTCTCCGGCGCTTCCACCGAGTTCGGCCCGGACGGCGGCCCGGGCCCGGTGCAGCCGGGACTTCATCGCGGCCGGGCTCAGCCCGAGCGCCTCGGCGACGGCCCGGCCGCCGAGGCCCTGCAGGTCGCGCATGATCAGCACCCGGCGCTGGTCGGCGGGGAGGGCGGCGATCGCGGCGGCGACCCGTTCGGTGTCGAGCCGCCGCAGCGCCTCCTGCTCGGCGGAGTCCGCCGTCCCCGCCGGGGGTTCGACGGCGGCCGCCGCGGGCCGCAGGGCGCGGGCCCGCCGCAGGCACTCGTTGCGGACGATCCGGAACAGCCAGGACGCGAGCGCGCCGGTGGCCCGCAGCATGCCGATCCGCCGGTACAGCACGATCAGCGCCTCCTGCGCGGCGTCCTCGGCGTCCTCGGGGCCGGGGCACAGCGTGTACGCGAAGCGCCGCACGTGCGGGTCCGCCCCCGCGACCAGCACCGCGAGCGAGTCGCGGTCCCCGTCGCGGGCCGCCGCGACCACCTCCGCGCCGGGCCAGCGGGTCTCAACCACGGCTCCCCCGCCTCCGCTTGAGCACCAGCAGGCAACTGCACAGCAGCACTGCGCCCGCACCGGCACCGACCAGAACCGCGACCATCATGGCCTCCTCGGGACTCGCCCCGTCCGGCGCGGTCCGCCCGACGGGATCGCCCATAAGAGCCCCGGCCCGCCGGAAAGGATTCACCCCTGTTCCGGCCGCGCCCGCTCCCCTCCCCCGACGGGGCGTCAGCCGTCGATCTCCGCCCGGCTCCGCTCCACGCAGAACTCGTTGCCCTCGATGTCCGCGAGCACCACCCAGCCCGTCCCGTCCGGCCGCCGCTGGTCGGCCACCCGGGTCGCGCCCAGCCCGACCAGCCGCTCGACCTCCTCGTCCCGGGTCCGCCCCTGCGGCTGGAGGTCGAAGTGGATCCGGTTCTTGCCCGCCTTCTCCTCCGGCACGGTCACGAACAGCAGCCCCGCGGCCTCGATCAGCGCCTGCGGGTCACCGGGGAAGTCCTCCTCGTGCAGCGGCTGCCCCAGCACCTCCGACCAGAAGGAGGCGAGGCGGTAGGGGTCGAGGCTGTCGATGGTCACGTGCTTGATCACAGAAGTCATGCGGGGGATTCTCGACTGCCGGAGTAAGGAGTGGCAACCCGATTCCCTCCTGTCGCCGCACTCGGCGACCGGGCCCGGCGACCGGCCCCCTCGACACCCTCGGCACCCTCCCGCCCGGCGGGGGCGCGGTGTTACGGTGCGGATCATGCCCGAGAGCCTCTCCACCGCCAAGGCCGAACTCGACCGGCTGACCGCCGAGTTCTTCGGCGCCTTCGACAACCGGCACGGCGGCCCCGCCGACGTGGGCCGGCTGCGGCGGCTGATGCTGCCCGGCGGGGTGATCGTGGTGACGGCGCCCCGGTACGCCGCGTACGGCGTCGAGGAGTTCATCGGCCCGCGCGAACTGCTGCTCTCCGACGGGCGGTTGACCGACTTCCACGAGTGGGAGGTCGACGAGCGCACCGAGATCGCCGACGGCGTGGCCTGCCGGATCGGCACCTACCGCAAGTCCGGCCTGCTGAACGGCGAACCGTACGAGGGGGGCGGCACCAAGACCTTCCAGTTCGCCCGCACCCCGGACGGCTGGCGGATCACCGCCTTCTCCTGGCACGACGAACCGTAACCGCCCCGCGGACCCGGGCGCCCGGCCTCACCGCACCGCCCCCGACGGGGCCTTCGCCGCGCGGGCCGTCCCCGTCACGGCCGTCACGGCCGTCATGGCGAGGGCCAGCAGGGCGAGGCAGGCGACGGCGGCGCCGTAGAGGGTGGTGGTGGGGAGCAGGCCCAGGTGCGGGGCGGCGAACCCGGCGGCCACCGCGGGGGCGCTGAAGGCGAGGTAGCTGAGGACGTACACGGCCGCGAACAGTTCGGCGCGTTCCGCCGGGGCGGCCAGCGGGGCGATGCCGGAGAGCGCGCCGAGGAAGGTCGCGCCGAAGCCGAGCCCGGCCACCGCGGTCATGACGAAGAACAGCGGCGTGTCGCGGGCCTCCAGCGCGGCCAGGGTGCCGAGCACGCCGAGGGCCAGCGCGACCGTCCCCGCCCGGAGGGCCGTACGGGCGGGGCGGCCGCGCAGCAGCAGCGAGCCGAGCGTGCCGCCCGCGGTCATGGTGGTCACGACCAGGCCGCCGACCAGGTGGTTGTGCAGGTGCAGCACGCCGACGGCGAGCGAGGGGCCGAGCGAGAGGTAGAGGCCGCCGAGCGACCAGACGGCGATCAGCGCGGGGGACGCGGCGGCGAAGGCCCGGCGGGCCGCGCGCGGGACGCGGGCCCGCGGCACCAGCGCGAGCAGGGCGCCGGGGCGCCGCTCGACCGTCTCGGGTATCAGGGACAGGGCCACGACGGCCAGCAGGAACCCGGCGGCCAGCAGCGCGAAGACCAGGACCCGCGGGGCGGGGCCGTACTGCACCAGCAGGCCGGAGCCGAAGGCCCCCACCGCCAGGCCGAGCGTGGACGCGGCGCCGTTGATCAGCGCGCCGAGCCCCGGGGAGCGCTGCGGCTGCAGGTCGACCAGGGCCGCGGAGAGCGCACCGGTCGCGGCGCCGGTGGCGAAGCCCTGGACGGCGCGGGCCACGAGCAGCGTGCCGACGCCGTCCGCCCCGGTGAACAGCAGCATCGCGGCCGCCTCCAGCAGCAGCGAGCCGTAGAGCAGCGGCTTGCGGCCGAGGAAGTCGGACAGCCGGCCGACGGTGGTCAGGGCGAGCAGCAGGAACACCGCGTAGACGGCGAAGACCACCGTGAGCGTGCCCGAGGAGAAGCCCCAGGCCGCCTGGTAGACGACGTACAGCGGGGAGGGGGCGGCAGCGGCGAAGGTCAGCAGCAGCATGGCCGCCGCGACCAGCCAGAAGGCCGGAGTGCGGGACAGCCGGCGGGAGTTCGGCATCGGGAACCTCGGTGGCAGGGCGGTCGGGGCCCGGAAGCACGGCCCCTTAAGGCGAAAGGGTTGGCTTTAGTGGATGCTAGGCGACCACCCGACACTAAAGCCAATCGTTTTGCCTTAACATGGCGTTTCCGCCGGGAGCCCGGACCCGGAGCCTTAGCATGGGAGGGTGAACAGCCAGCCCCCGGCCCCGCCCCCGCACCCGGCCGAACCCGTCCGCCGCACCGGCGGACGCAGCGCCCGGGTGTGCGCCGCCGTGCACCAGGCCGTCACCGAACTGATCGCCGAGAACGGCGCGGAACAGGTCACGATCCCGGCCGTCGCGGCCCGGGCCGGCGTCAACCCCACCTCCGTGTACCGGCGCTGGGGCGACCTCAACGGCCTGCTCGCCGACGTCGCCAGCACCCGGCTGGCCCCCGACGACCCCCCGCCGGACACCGGCACCCTCCGCGCCGACCTGCTCCAGTGGGCCGAACGCACCCGGGCCGCCGTCACCACCCCGGAAGCCCGCGCCCTGCTCCGCCACTCCATCGGCCAACTCGCGACCTGCCCCGGCACCACCCCCCGGATGGCCGCCCGCGAACAGCAACTCGCCACGATCTTGACCCGCGCCGAGGACCGCGGCGAACCCACCCCCACCCTCACCCAGGCCGTCGACCACCTGATGGCCCCGCTCTACTTCCGCGTCATCCTCAACCTCGGCCCCGTCGACCCCGCCGACACCCGCCGCCTCGTCGACGACCTCCTCCACCACCACACCGGCCGATGCCCCACCTGACCCCACCGGGCCCCACACGACAGCCGATGCCCCTATCTCTCCCCTGCCGCCGAGCCCCCGCACCTCCACCTCTGCGACAGCCGAAGCCCCTCCCTTCCCCCGCCCTCCCGCCGCCGGAACCCTCCCCCCTCCCCGCACGCCCACCTCTGCGGCAG
>NZ_JOGH01000159.1:0-11881 GCF_000721345.1 Kitasatospora sp. NRRL B-11411
CATCATGGTCCGCCGACTCACCCGCGGCCGCCCCGCCACCCGACCAGGCCCGCGACCGCTCTCACCCACCGAACCACGAGATCTCAAACGCGGTCTCAGTTCGGCCTGCCTCAGCAAGCAGGTCTGAGAGGGGCCAGGCCGCGTAGCTGATGTGCCCTGGGTTCGGAGGAGCCGTCTTGCAGGACAGAAGACATTCCGATGAACCAGGGGCACATCACAGCCTCTATCGAACACGGGGCGGTTCACCTGACCCCGCCCCGGGCCTCCTGCTTCCCCTTGTGCGCGGCGACCGGGTCGCGGTACCGGGCACAGGAGGCCCTGGGGTGCACTGCCGGGTGGTGCGACGGCTTCCCGCTCGGCCCGTCATCGAAGTTCGGCCATCTGACGGTCAATCAGGTCATAAGCGGAGCGACATTTTTCCTTTCCTGCCTGCGGCCCGTCCGCCGCTGCCAGACTGGCCGACGCCCCGCGAGGGGTGCGAGGCGTGTCCATCGCCGCCCCGGGTCGGGGGAGAACGGGTGCGGCGTTCCGTGTGTGTGGGAGGGGAACAGTGGCACCTCAGGAATCCTTGCTCAAGATCTACGGTGACCGGTCGTACCGGCACGTGACGATGGCCCGGCACCAGGGCACGACGATCGCGTTCGCGATGGACGCGTCCCGCCGGATCGTGTACGCGGTGCTGGACCTGGCCGGCCAGCAGTCCAAGGGGGACGCGGACGCCGCGTACTGGAGCGACAACCCGGCCGAGCTGGTCCTGCCGCGGGAGATCGCCGAGGTGGGGTTCGCCGTGGTCGGCGCGACCGCGATGCCGACGGTCAAGCGGGGCGGCGCCGAGGCGGCGGTCGACGAGCGGCCGTTGGACAGCGAGATCGACCCGTTCCTGTCCACGACCGCGCGGTTGACCGCGGACGCCCCGTTCCACGTGGTGTCGGACGGCACGTACGTGGTGGTGCTGCGGCAGTCGATCGGCGAGACGCACCCCGACGCGGTGCACAAGCTGACCGACGGCGGCTGCTCCGCCAACGCCTCCCGCACCGACTACGTGCTGAGCGGCACGAAGAAGGTGCCGCTGGTCCGCGACACCCTGCTGTGCGACCGCTTCCTGCTGGTGGACGGCAAGCTCAAGCCGGTGCTGGAGGTGCGCTACAAGCGCAGCAGGCACGCCACCCGTCCCGCGTCGGCCAAGGACACCCTGGGCACCGAGGACATGGAGGGCCGGCCGTTCTACGAGCCGACCCAGGAGCTGTCGTTCGTCCGCAACCTGACCCGCGGCCGGTTCGCCGCGGTGCTGGTGCCCACCGCGGTCGGCGGTGCGCGGCGCTGGCAGCTGTTCGCCCACAACGACGCCACCGGGAGGGTCGACGGCTTCAGCGTCGAGCAGGGCGTCCAGGGGCTGTTCAACACCCAGGGCACGCGGTTCTACACCAGCCCGGACCCGCTGTACCGGGACGCGGTGTTCGAGCGCAGCCCGGGCACCTGCCCGTTCACCAACCAGGACCTGGTGCCGGTGACCAGCACCGAGGGGCACGCGGAGACCGCGCTGGGCCTCACCGGTGCCAACGACGCGCACGTCGACCTGGGCGACCCGGCGGCGCTGCGCTTCGGCGGCAAGGCGTACTCGATCGAGGCGTGGATCAAGCCCACCGCGTACGACCGCCCGGTGATCTCCCGGGGCGGGGAGTACCGGCTCGGCCTGGACGCCGGCGGGGCGCTGCGCCTCGCGCACGAGGGGGCCGCGACGGCGGTCGTCTCCACCGACACCGTCCCGAAGGACGTCTACACGCACGTCGCGGCCACCTTCGACGGGACGACCGCGAAGCTGTACGTCAACGGCAAGCTGTCCGGCAGCGGGGCGATACCGTTCACCCCGGCCACCGGCGTGAGCACCCTGATCGGCAAGCAGGTCTCCGGCACCGCCGCCGACCTCTTCGAGGGCGACCTCGACGAGGTGCGGGTGTGGAACCGGGAGCGGTCCGCCGCCGAACTCGTGGACGACCTGAACCACCGCCTGATCGGCAACGAGCCGGGCCTGACCGCCTACTACCGGTTCGACGAGGGCTCCGGGACCACCGCCTACGACCAGAGCGACCGGGCCCTGCACGGCACGCTCAAGGGCGACGCGAAGTGGACCGGCTCGGACGCCCCGGTCGGCGACCACCCCGGGGTGCGCCGCGACAGCTTCGTGCTCAAGGGGCGCACGGTCGAGTCCGGCATGTCCGCCGTGGTCTACCACCAGCAGGAGAACGTCTCGGCCGGCTACCGGAGCGACCCCAAGCCCGCCAAGCGGCAGGCCCGGGTGCTGCTGGCGTTCGCCGCCAAGTACGGCCAGGAGCCGGCCCTGGTGAGCCTGGACTTCGCCGTCGGCCGCGACGGCCGGCTCGCCCAGGTGCCCGACGTGCTGGACCCGGCGGTGCTGAGGCGGCCGGCGAAGGGCCAGGACTCCGAACAGGTCAGCGCCCTGCAGCAGTTGATCCGGCAGCTGGAGCCGGAGGTCGCCGCCCTGCCGACGGAGATCACCCGGCTCTCGGGCACGGCCGGCCAGGTCGACTACTGGCAGGGCGAGCACGACCGGCTGCTGCCGGGGTTCGAGCGGCTGGAGCGGCAGTACCTGGCGGAGAAGGACGTGCCGACCGCCTGGAACTACGCCCTGGAGGTCAAGACCCCGCGCACGTCCGACGACGGCCAGGTGCTGCGGTACTTCAACGCCCCCATCAACACCTTGGTCATCGTCACCCTCGTCTCCTCCCGCTCGACCTGGCGGCTGGAGGCCACCGGCGAGAGCCAGAACGGCAAGCCGTTCTACTGGCTGGTCGGCAACGAGCGGAACAACCTCGACCTGCACAGCTACCGGAACGGGTCGGCGCAGAACACCCTGCTGGACACGGTCGTCCGCGAGCCGGGCAACCCCTTCACCCAGTTCCAGCTGTTCGCCGAGGGCGAGTACACCCGCATCGTGAACCGGGGCAGCAAGCTCGCGGTGGGCCTGACCGCCTCGTTCCCGGTCCCCGCCCCGGTCCAGGCGAACGAGTGCCTCACCGGCGACTCGGGCCTGATCAGGATGGTGCAGGTCTCGCTGCGCTCGGGGGTGGACGCGGCGTACCTGCAGGCCAAGAACGAGATGAACACCGTGCGCGAGCGCCTCCAGGAGGCGAAGACGGCCGCGCAGCGCGTCAGCGAGCTCCAGCTCGTCCTGACCGGCAAGCAGGCGCAGTTGAAGGACGCCCAGGAGAAGCTGGCCCGCCTGTCGACCGCCCTGCAGGGCGACGACGACCTGACCGTGGCGATGCCGCTGATCTCCGTGGACACCACCGGGCTCAGCCTCTCCGGCGGCCTGCTCGAATTCGCCCGCGGCACCGACCGGCCCGCGCTGCTCGACAGCGGCACCGGCAACGTCGTGCTGTACTTCCGCGGCGCCAACGAGCAGTTCTTCGCCGTCTACTACGACACCGCCGTCACCCGCGGCACCCAGCGGCTGACCGGCAACGGCGGGATGCTCGGCTTCCTCGCCCGCGACCCGGGCGTCCTGCTGGAGGGCGCCGTCATCAAGGTCTCCGACGGCGACGCCCCCGGCCGCTGCGACCTGACGATCACCGTCGGCGGCGACACCGAGACCTGGCGCTCGCTGCCGCGCAAGGCCGAGCAGCTGGCCGCCGCCCTGGCCGGGCAGTCCGGCCAGCCGGTCACGGTCGGCACCGTCGCCCAGGTGACCGGCAGCACCGTGGAGTTCACCGCGGCCACCACCGTCGCGGTCGCGGCCAAGGCCCACCTGCAGATCGGCGCCAACGGGTACGCCGCGTCCGCCGACGCCCCGGTCGGCGCCAAGACGCTCACCCTCACCGGGCCGGGCACGGCGGTCAAGCCGGGCGACACCGTCACCGTGGTCGGCTACGACTGGGCCCGCGCCGAGTCCACCCGGGTCGGGGTCCTGCTCTCCGCCGGCTCCCGGCTGATCACCGTGAGCACCGGCGGCGCCACCTCGGTGCCCAACGGCACGGCCACACCGGTGACCGGCGGCCGCGGCTGCCGCTGGCGGGCCGAGATGCCCGGCCGCGCCTTCCTGTTCGACGGCAAGGACCAGTACCTGACGCTGCCCGCCGCCCTGCAGAAGAACGCCGTCCCCGCCGGCGACCTGACCCTGGAGGCCTGGGTCAACCCCGAGGCCGGGCAGGGCCGGGTCGTGCACGGCCGGACGGACGCCTCGGGGTACTCGCTGGCACTGGCCGCCGTCGACCTCCCGGCCCGGCAGTTCACCGGCAGCACCAAGGTCGAGCTGACCAACTCGCTCGACCTCGCGGGCCGGGACTTCACCGTCGAGCTGTGGGCCAAGCGCAACCAGGCCCGCGGCCGCCGGGAGCCGCTGCTCACCCACGGTGTGCTGACGGGCGCCACGGACCAGACCCTGTGCCTGTACTTCGAGCCGAACGACACCTTCGGCTTCGCCCTCTACGGTGACGACCTGACCACCCCTCAGGCCTACCCGGACCTGGGGTGGCACCACTGGGCCGCGGTGTACAAGGCCGCCACCCGCGAGCAGATCCTCTACCGGGACGGCACCGAGGTCGCCCGCCGCACCGCCACCGGCTCCTACACGGGCAAGGGGCCGCTGATCCTGGGCCACCAGCCCTTCACCGGCGACTACCTGGACGGGCAGATCGACGAGGTCCGGGTCTTCGGGCGGGCCCGCACCGCGCAGGAGATCTCCGCCGAGCGGAACCAGCGGATGTCCGGCCGGGAACCAGGACTGCTCGGCCACTGGACCTTCGACGAGCCGAACAGCCCGGCCTCGCCGATCAAGGGCTACCAGGTCGTCGCCCGGGTCGGCGACCGGGTGCTGCGGTCGGCCGGCCGCTTCCCGTGCAACGAGTGGGCGCACCTCGCCGCGACCTTCACCCAGGCCTGGGCCCTGCGCCTGGACGGCGGCGAGGGCCTGTCGGTGGCCTCGCAGGACTCGCTGAACCTCCTGGAGGACCTCACCATCGAGGCGTTCGTCCAGGTCGACAAGGTGGGCGCGCCGATGGCGCTGGTCACCAAGGGCGCGGCCGTCAACGGCGGCCGGGACGGCGTCCCGTACCAGCTGGGCATCCTGGCCGACGGCCGGGTGGAGTTCGCCTTCGCCGAGGCCGACGGGAACCCCGTCCGGTACACCTCCGACCGGGCCGTCAGGCCCGGCGCCTTCCAGCGGATCGGCGTGGTGCGCCAGCGCCGCAAGGCCGAGGTGTCCGCCGCCACCGGCACCCAGCCGGCCGGCGCCGGCCAGCCCGAGCAGGACATCCGCTTCTACCTCGACGGCTCGCTGGCCGGCGCCCACGTCTACGGCGGCCCGGGCGCGCAGTCCAACAGCAGCGACCTGGAGATCGGCCGGGGCCTGAACGGCGTCCTGTGCGAGGTCCGGCTGTGGAGCTCCGCCCGGACGATCTACCAGATCGGCCAGCCGGTCGCCGCGCGCGAGAAGGGACTGCTGGCCCGCTGGCCCTTCAACGAGAACGCCGGCAACACCACCCTGGACGTCTCCGGCTCCTTCCCCGCCAAGCTGCGCGGCGCCCGCTGGACCCGCGACGTCGACCCCGCCGCCAGCCCGCTGCGGCTGTACCGCAACGGCGAGCCGCTGCTCGCCACCACGGCCCCGCTCCCGGCGGACCTGCTCCCCTACGGCGACCCGCAACTCACCCTCGGCGCGCGGCTGGAGGGAGGCAAGCCCACCGACCTGCTGACCGGCACCCTGGAGGAGGTGCGGATCTGGCGCACCGTGCGCACCCGGGAGCAGATCCTGGACAACCTGTTCACCCGCCTGCGCGGCGACAAGCAGGACCTGCTCGGCTACTGGACGTTCGACCGGGACTCCACCGCCGCCGCCACCACCTCGGTGCGCGACGAGGGCCTGCGCGGCAACGACCTGGCCTTCTCCGCGAAGCGACCGCGGATCCTGCTCTCCACCGCGCCGGTGTCCACCGACACCGCCCAGGTGCGCTCGGCGCTCGCCGACGTCCGCACCCCCTTCCACGACACCGTCTCCGGCGCGCCCGCCGCCTCCGAGTACGCCGACCTCCAGTTCGACGCCAAGGGCGAGACGCTGGGCGTGCTCAAGCGCTGCTACGGCTTCGTCCGCGACGGCCGCTGGCACCTGGTCACCGGCTACAAGGTGGGCGACCTGACCACCGAGTGGGTCGGCCAGGCCCAGTTCGACCCGCAGCTGATGGGCTACATCGAGGGCGCCCCGCCGGTGCCCTCGGAGAACCTCACCGGCAAGCCCGACGGCTTCCCCGCCGCGTCCTCGGTGGAGTTCACCGAGGCCGACCAGGTGGTGCACAGCCTCTCGGCCAGCAAGACCCGCAGCACCAACACCGCCTTCAACGTCTCCTTCGGCCTGGAGACCGTTGCCGACGTCATGACGGTCTCCGCACCCCTCGGCTTCGGCACCGCCAGCCCGCTGGCCGAGGGCCAAATGAAGATGGCCGCGACGGCCGGCCTGGAGTTCTCCAACACCTGGAGCGAGGACACCACCGTCAGCCAGGGCAAGAACACCGCCCGCCGGACCAGGCTGGAGCTGACCGGGTACACCGAGGACCCCGCCAACGTCCTGAACCCCGACCTCGGCCCCCGGTACGTTCCCGCCAACACCGGCATGGCGCTGGTGCAGTCGCAGACCGCCGACGTCTTCGCGCTGCGCCTGGCGCACACCGGCGCCCTGGTCGCCTACCGGATGCTGCCCAACCCGGACATCCCGCTGGACTGGAACATCGTCCACTTCCCGATCAACCCCCGCTACACCAAGCAGGGCACCCTGGACGGCGGGGTCGGCTTCGACGCCTCCGGCAAGGTCACCGACCCCGACTACCCCACCGCCACCGGCTACGGCGAGTACAGCTACTTCAAACCGCGCGACGCCTACGCGCTCAAGCGCCGCATCACCCGCGACCAGCAGCGGCTGCAGGCCTTCTACCAGTCGATCTCGACCGACGTCGGCCACAACTCGGGCACCGAGCCGGCCGAGACCCAGGCCAAGGCGGTGCTGCGCTCGATGGGCATGTCCGCCGAGCAGCAGGACAGCGCCCGCACCGCCACCGGCAGCGCCGCCGCCACCGGTTTCTCCCACCGGGACCTGGTCAACACCTACGTCTGGACGGCCCAGGGCGGCTTCTTCGCCGAGACCACCGAGGCCACCGACGCCGTCAGCGAAACCACCTCCGGCTCGTACAGCTTCACCTACTCCTACGGCGGCAACTTCGACCTGAGCTTCGGCGCCCTCGGCCTCGGCTGGGCCTTCCACCTCGACGCCTCCCGGGGCGGCGGGTTCAGCACCACCCGGGCCAAGAGCAAGGAGGCCTCCCGCAGCTTCGGCCTCGACGTCCAGTGCGCGCCCTCGAACGACCTGCAGCGCCGGGACGGCAACGGCAAGCCGACGTACGACACGGCGGGCAAGCCGGTCCTGGTGCCGGGCAAGGTGGACGCCTACCGCTTCCTCACCTTCTACCTCGGCGAGAGCAGCGCCAACTTCGACGACTTCTACCACAAGGTCGTCGACCCGACCTGGCTGCAGGGCAGCAACGCCCCCGACGCGGCCGCACTGCGCCAGACCCGCCAGAGCTCCGCCAAGCCCCCGTGCTGGCGGGTCCTGCACCGGGTCACCTACATCAGCCGGGTCCTCGCCCCCGTCCCGCCGCCCGGAGCGCCGCCGCTGGAGCGGGCCATGCGCACCGAGAACATCGCCAGCAACTACGAACTGATCAAGCGCCTCGAACCGTACGTGCGACCGGCCGCCACCAGCTCGGCCAACCTCGCCGCCGCCACCCGCGACGCCCTCGCGGCCCAGCTGCCCGAACTCCTGCCCCACGCGGCCGAGATCACCGAGTACCTCGGCCACTACTTCGGAATGGAGAACTGACCCCCGGCCCGGCCCCCGCCCGCTGGGGAGCCGGGCCGACGCTCGACGGCACTCGGCCTGACCGCGATCGGTCACGCCGAGTGCCGCGTCCGCCGTCGGGCTCAACTACTGGGCCCCGCGGGCCCGGTGGTGGCTTTGTTTACGAGTTCCGCGACGTGAACAGAGCCAGGATGGGCACGACGCGTACGTGCAGTTGCCGGCCGAGCTGACCCGACCGACGCAGTGCAGCCCGTCCGAGTCGCTCTGGAACCGCACGACGTCCCCTTCGGCAACGCCATCCCGGAGAAAGGGCACATTCTCAATCGAGGCCGTGCCGACGCTGAGTCTTGTCGCCCACGGGCCTTCGATGCCCTGCGGGAACCAGCCCTCGCGCGGGACGAACCGGAACCAGACCTTGGCCTTCTCAGCAGCATCATGTACCGGGGCTGAGCTGTGCAATCAAACTTCGATGAGAAAAATCCTCGTCGGTCAAACTTCGGTGAGACTCGTCAAACTTCGATGAGACGGGTCAATCAGGTAGTCGGCGGATTGTCCCGGGGGCGCCCCAGGTGGAGCGCGAAACCTCGCTACTGAACTTGAACTCGTGAAGTCGGTGTAGTGCTTTGCAGCGCCTTCGGAGCCGCTGCTTTACGAACCGGTGCCAGGCAGCTGTGCGGCGACAGTTGCCACGAAGTGCTGCAGGACAGCGAACGGCAGCGTCTGCGTCCCGTCAAAGTAGACCTCTGCGGGCTTCTCCTCGCCGGGGGCGTAGACGACCACCGTCACGGCTGTTGGCCCGGGAGCGGGTGAAGCAGGCACGGTGAGGGACCCGCTCGCGACGATGCGGGCCTCGCTGAGCTCGAAATGGGTGGTCCGGTCCTCGCCCGTTCCGGTCTCGGTGGTGAGGGCGCAGTACAGGTCACCGTCGTGGTCCCAGGTCAGCAAAGACATGGCGGCGATGCTGCCACGGTCGCTGCCGTCGACGCCAGGCATAACGGCCGGGGATCGTCAGCGAGCCAGGTCGTAGCTCAGGCCAGTTCCGATGAAGCAGCCGTCGACAAGGTCATCAGGGCGGTACTGGATCCTCTTGAGCCTGCGCTTCACGGCTCGGGTGATCTGGCCGAGGTCGGCGGCGGCTAGGTTGCCGATGTCGCGCTTGACCAGCGACCAGATGCCCTCGGTCGGGTTCAGGTCCGGGGCGTAGGCGGGCAGCTGGAATACCGTGAGCCAGTCGGCATTCGCGGCGACGAAGTCCCGCATGCCGGCGGTCAGGTGCAGGCGGACGTTGTCCCACACCAGCACAATCGGGGCGCCAAGCTGGATGTGAGTACGGATGATGAGGTCGCGGAAGTCGCGCCAGCCGAAGTCCTTCGGCTCGTCCTTGCGGCCGCGGTACTCGCGGATCGCGTAGATGAGCCGCGAGCGTTCGCCGGGCTTGTAGCAGGTCATGGCGGCCATCGACACCCGTCCGGAGCCGCGGCCGCGGACCCGCACGACCGGGGTCTGGCCGACCCGGTCCCAGGTCCTGGCGCGCGGCGGAGTCATCGACTGCCCGGCCTCGTCCTCGAAGACGAGATAGGCGCCGCGTTCCGCCGCGATGTTCTTACCCGCGGCCAGGTCTCCTTCTTCCAGACCTCGACCGCGTCGTCGTCACGCTCGATCGCCCGCCGCGCGGGCTGCTGCCAGGACCAGCCGTGCCGCCGCAGCAGTGCCCAGGTGCCCTCAATGGTGTAGGACACGTGAAACAGTCGGCCGATCAACGTCTTGATCCGCGCCAGCGTCCACCGCTGGTCCGCCCACCCGTGAGCCAGCGGTCCGCGCTCCAACTCACGTGCCAGTCGCGCGACCTGGGCTTCGCTGAGCTTCGACCGGCCGGGCGAGCCCTTCGACCGCACGCCGGCCTCGCCATGCTCGAGCCAGGCCCGGCGCCACCGTTTGACCGACCGCAGGCTCACCCGCAGTGCGGCAGCGATCTCTGCGTTCTTCTGCCCGCCCTCGAAACGCTGGACGGCCTGGAGTCGCAACCGCTCCCGCGCTGCCCTCCCGGCGTCGGTCAGCCCACCGCCCTGTGCGTACCTCACTCGCACTGGACTACCGGACCCGCCAACCGACTGCCCGACGAACGGCCCGACATCACGCTTCCAGGTTCAGTAGCGTGAGACATCAGGCAGACATCGAGGTGCCACTCAGCAGTCAGTGAAGCGGGCGTGGGAGGCGGGCGGTGACGGGCACGATGGCCGGACGGGTGGGCCTTCGGCTCCGTGTCCGTTGCGGGCCGGCCGTGGTGGGGTCGGAAGCAGCGGGATCGGGAGAGGCGTCATGAAGACGGAGGTCGTGCGGGTCGGGTTCGTTCTCCGCCGCCGGTGCTCTCGAGCGGAGCGCACCGGCGGCGGGGGACGGAGCGGACCGGGGGTGACCGGCTGACGGGTGGTCAGCGGCCCCGGCCGGGGCGGGTCCTGGAGGTGCTAGCCGATGCCGGTGACCGTGAGGGCGGTGGTCCAGTTGGTCCTGATGGCGGTGCGGGCGGCGGCCAGGGTGATCTTGCCGGAGCAGACGGCGTTCTTGAGCTTGGTCTCGACGCCGTCCTTGGTGGTGGCGGTCTTCGTGCCCGAGTAGGGCTCGGGCCACAGGTTGCCGGGGTCGCGCGGGGAGCCGCCGAGTTCGAGGGGGACGAGGTGGTCCTCCTCGTAGGAGGAGGTGGAGGTGTCCGCGTAGCCGTAGGCGATGATGCCCTGGACCTTGAGCGCGTTGGTGTAGGAGGTGGGCGGGCGGACGGTCGCGGTCCAGCCGGACACGCAGATCGTGGACTGGATGGTCGACTGCGTGACGTCCGGGTTGTACACGCCGGGGGTGCAGACGGGGTCGGGCAGCGGCAGGTAGGAGCGGGAGCAGGTGCTCGCGTGTGCGGTGCCGGTGCCGAAGCCGAGGATCAGGCCGCTGAGGGCCACGGCCAGGGCGGTGCCGGCCGCGGCCGGTATCCGGGGGGTCGAGCGCATGACGGGTGCCTCCGGGGTGCGGGTCGGCGACTGTCGCCGAAGTCGCGTCCATGACACTCCTGTTGGCGCTACACGGGTAGACCCCCGACGATGAATTCCCGCGAACCGGCAGTCGACGACCACCCGGCGCCCGCACGCGGCCCGCCCGAGGTGTTCCGGGCTCGGGTTCGGTGTCAGTTGGTGGGGACGGGGGGTGGTTCGGGGTCGTGTGGGAGGGCGGGGGCGCCGTCGTCGGTGAGGATGATCCGGTGGGTGGCTTCCGAGAGGGCGATGACACGGAGGTGCAGGGTCGCGCCCGGGGGCGGTGGGGTGCCGAGGCAGGTCACCCGGGACCACGTTCCGTCGAAGGTGACGGTGAGCCAGCGGTTCGGGCGGTGAGTGGAGGTGACGGTGCCGGTCACGTTGGTGCCCACGGGGTGGCGTTCCTTGATCTGCCGCCACTGTTCCTCGGGGTGCCCCCAGTGGGTCGAGGCGGGGTTGCGGAACGCGGTCTCCAGTGGCCAGAGCCTGATCTGGAGCCGGTCGGAGCGGTGGACGTCGTGGCGCAGGATCTCGAACCCGGTGGTCGTTCCGGGTCGGGGCCACTGGTCGAGTCCGCGCGGCAGGTGCCCGGCGTCGACGAATCCGACCGGGAGGCCCTCGAGTTCCACGACGGCCCCGACTGCGGTGTCGCCGCGTGGCATGAGGTGGTTCCGGATCTCACCCAGGACGTGCTTGCCGATCGGGAAGCGGCGGATGAGCCCGTCCGTGTCGTTGTCGCTCACGTGTCGTCTTCCTGTCGAGGGGTCAGGGGGGTGGGGGCTGGTGAAGAAGTCCGGGGCGAAGGCATGCTCTACGAAGGGAAGTCGGTGAGGGGAACCGGTATGTGCTGGGTCTCGAGGGTATGGGCGAAGGCGGTGGTTTCGGGGCGGGTGCTGCCGGTCGCGGTCGCCCGCGACGAGGAGGGGACGGGCCAGGGGTGATGTCGGAGGTCGGGGGGACCTGGCGGTAGCGGTCGGGGTGTGGCGGGGCGGGTGGATCTGCC